>NZ_JAOALE010000006.1:0-97420 GCF_047462575.1 Synechococcus sp. 'PEA 65AY6A-5F PE A' | reverse complement strand
CGGTCAAAGCGTTCAAGAGAGGCTTTGCGACCTACGATGCCCGTATCTTTTCGTTCCGCGAGAAAGACTGGACGGTGTCGCTGACCACGGTGGAGGGTCGGGAGCGCTTTGAGCTGGCGATTGGCCGTTACCAGAGAGAACGGCTGGCGGGCTCCAATCCCAAATCTGCCACTCTGGTCAAGCGCAAAGACGGCTCCTACTCCATTCAAATCTGTGTGGAAACGGAACCGTGCCCACCGCAACGCACGGATAGAGTGCTAGGCGTGGATTTGGGCAGGACGGATATTGCCCATACGTCAGAAGGGGATAACTGGAATGGACAGCAGTTGAACAAAGTCCGAGACCACTACTCCAAGCTGAGGGCGGCACTCCAACGCAAAGCCAGTAAGGGCACCCGCAGTTCGCGGCGCAGATGCAGAGAACTGTTGCAACGGCTGTCTGGCAAGGAGAGGCGCTTTCAGGCGTGGGTCAATCATCGCATCTCCAAAGCTCTAGGGCAAAAGCTACCAACAGCGCTATCGCCCTGGAAGACCTGACAGGGATCCGGAAAAGAGTCAATCAACAACCCCGCAGCAAAACCGAAAGGCGCAGGGCCAACAGTTGGGCGTTCTACCAGCTAGGCCAGTTTCTGGAATACAAGGCGAGGGTTGCAGGGGTTTCTCTGGTTCTTGTGCCGCCTGCCTACACGTCGCAGACCTGCCACCGGTGTTTGCACATCCATCCCGACCCTACGCAATCCTATCGCAGTGGTAAGTCGTTCAAGTGTGGGCACTGTGGATGGGAAGGGGATGCGGATTTGAATGGTGCGAATGTGATTGCGCTTTTGGGGGCTGCTGTAAACCAGCCTAGAGGTTCGGGCCTGTTTTGTTCTCTGGTAGGGCAGAGCAGGCTCAGGGCTACTGAAAGCCCGCTCCGTACCGCTTAGCGGTCGGAGCTGGGTAGTTTACTGGCCCGCCCTATCAAAACAGCAATCAAGCCCGGAAGGCCGGCAATGTGCTGTTCGACTACGCTGCTGAGGGTTCGGATAGCCATGATCTGACTCCTTCCTGCGGCTACATGGGATAATTTAGGTATATACACGGGATATTGGAGTGTCTAGTGAACTAGGATGGATCGGATATTTCCAGAGAAATCTCCTGACCGGCTTAGCTCCAGGGATCCCAATTTTCGTGAAACTTACCTTCCAGGATGGCCTGGCGCATTTTCTGCATGTAGCGCACTAGCTCAGTGATGTTGTGGATAGAAAGCAGAGTGTAGCCCAGAAGCTCCCCTGCGCGGATGAGGTGGCACAAGTAGGCGCGGCTGAAGTGGCGGCAGGTGTAGCAGGGACAGTCGGGATCAATGGGATCCAGGCTGCGGCGGTGTTCGGCGTTCTTGATGTTCCAGCGTTGGCCGCGGCTGATCACGGTGCCGTGGCGGGCATAGCGCGTGGGAATGACGCAGTCAAACAAGTCCACGCCGGCAGCCACTGCCGCCCGCATCTCGGCATAGGTGCCTACCCCCATAAGATAACGGGGGCGATCCGCCGGCAACAGAGGAGCTGTTTGTCGTACCACCGCGTGCATCAGCTCCACCGGCTCTCCCACGCTGACGCCGCCGATGGCATAGCCGGGCAGATCCAGCCGGCAGACTTCTTCTGCTGCCTGCCGACGCAGCTCCGGGTAAACCCCGCCCTGGACAATGCCAAACAAAGCCTGGTCTGAGCGGCGGTGGGCCTCCACGCAGCGCTTCAGCCATTGAGTAGTCCGCCGCACCGCTGCCGCCACCGCCTCAGGGCTAGCAGGATAGGGCGGGCACTCGTCAAAGGCCATGATGATGTCTGCCCCCAGGGCATTTTGGATCTGGATAGACAGCTCCGGGGTGAAACGGATGAGACGGCCATCGCGGGGCGAGCGAAACGTTACCCCTTCCTCGTCGATTTGGCGGATGGCGCTGAGGCTGAAGACCTGAAAGCCGCCCGAATCCGTGAGGATGGGGCCCGGCCAAGCCATGAAGCGGTGCAGCCCCCCGGCCTCTTGGATGATGCTTTCGCCAGGCTGGAGGTGGAGGTGATAGGTGTTGCTGAGGATAATGTGGGCGCCGGTTTCCTTGAGTTGGGCAGGGGTGAGGGTTTTCACATTGGCCAAAGTCCCCACCGGCATGAAGCAGGGGGTGGGGATCTCCCCGTGGGGGGTAATGAAGTATCCTGCCCGCGCCTGGGTATTGGGACAAGTGCCCTCGCAAACAAAGGTAAAAGCTGCCAAAGTTAGCGCTCTGGATCCAGTGCGTGCGCAGCCGAGCTTAGCATAAGGGCAGGATCCCCTTCCAAAGCCCGCCTCAGACCTTGACAAGGATCCCTTTCCTTGGGCATCCTTATAGATCGGCGCGGAACTGGCGGAATGGTAGACGCGCTAGATTCAGGTTCTAGTGGCAGCAATGCCATCGGGGTTCAAGTCCCCGGTTCCGCATTGAGGGTTTGGGCAGCAAGCGGGCTTCTGAGCAGACAATGGGCCTAGTTTTTTCCAGCTAGCTCAATCTCAGAGGCTATTTGAGCAAGCTTCAGGCGAGCATGGGCTAGGTTGGCCTTGTCTTGTTCTAAAACTAGAAGGAAGAACAGGCCAGTTATGGCGTTAGCCACTCGGATGATGTAAAAGAACTCTTTGTAAACGAAAATTATTTCCGCAATTTTTTCCCCAGATTTTTCACTTTGCGTAGCTTTGTTTCTAATCACTTCTGAGCTGCTGGCTACCAGCAACATCATTTCAGCCTGCGAAAAACCACTGGCGTCCGTGCTGAGTTGATAGGCTAAGCATTCACCTCTTCTCCAGTCTGCAAAAGCAGCTCCCAAGACTCCGTCGATGGAAAGGCTTTCACCTAGAGCATTCTGAATGTTTTGCACAGCCTAAAGTCCTCCTGCTCTTCTGCAAAGCTTAACACGCACCCAGGAGGGTTAACAATATCTTTAAACTTTAAATCTAGAGGGCTGAGCATCCTGGATTTCTTCAGCCAGGGGCTTACGGAGAGAAAAGCTTTTAGATTATCCTTGAAGTTTTGAGCGGCAACTGGCCCAACTGCTCTGCAAGCTGCTCCAACTTGATACGAGCCAAGGCCAAGTTGGCCTTTTCTAGATCCAAGGCCAGGTAGATGAACAGCCCGCGGCTGTTGACTAAACGGATCAAATGATACTGTTCTTGGGAAACTATAATGATCTCCTGTAACCGCTGGTTCAGAGCCTCTGCAACCCTGAGTTTGCTGCGCAGCACTTCCGAGTTGCCGGCTATGGCCAGCGATAGATCGCGCTCAGGAAAAGCAGAGGCATCTGCAGACTTAGCTCCCAAGCAGGCGCCGCTTCTCCAATCTCCCAGGGCAACACCCAGCGCTCCGCCGATAGCAAGAGCCTCCAGAAAAATCTCCTCCAGCGTAGCTATAGGTGTATTCCCCATTTCCTACCTTACTACTTGACTACTTGCCAGCATTGTTGTCACAGCTATCTAGATAACTTGACATGAGGCCAGCAGTGTTCCACACTTAACCCAGCTATATCGTAATTCACGCTTGCTAGAAAAGAAAGAAGCAAGGCGAGAAGCAGGAGCTACGCCGCAAGGCTGGGCAGAACTAGATAGGAGAGATTTAACTGCTTGGGCAAAAAAGAGCAGAACCTTTTTCAGCTCTGCCCTTACTTACAAGAGCCTTGACCTGGACTAGATTGATAGCTGCTCTGCAATCTGGTCTAGCTTGATGCGGGCAAGAGCCAGGTTACCCTTCTCTCGATCCATAACAAGATAGAAAAACAGCCCTCGGACAGACCTCACTACTCGGACAAGATGGTATTGCGCCTTTAGAACAATGAGAATCTCTTCCAGATCCTCCTTAACGCCTACAGACTCCAAAACTCGAAACTTAGACCGAATAACCTCGGTCATGCCTGCTACGGCTAACTCCAAGTTTCGTTCAGGAAAAGCAGGGGCGTTGGTACCCTTAAACCCCAGGCACATGCCGCTCTTCCAGTCGCCGAGCGCAATGCCTATGGCCCCATCAATGGCTAAGGCAGCGACCAAACTTTCTTGAACTTTTTGCACTGAACCCCCCCCAACAGGATGCATGCAGGAGTTTCTACAGATTCTTCCTGGAAGTATCATGCCCGCCCTGTATTTTAGTTAATAGACCTCTTTTTTGTCAACTCCAATTCAGAGAGTTAGCTTAACATACCCTCAGTTGGGCGAGGTTGAAGCAGTCCACTCCGATATATTGAACAAAACTAAACAAAGCTGTACTTTTATAAGCGGGATCCGATGCTCAGCGTTGGAGAAGATCCTCCTGAGGAGAAAGTTGTCCTGAGGAACGGATTCCGACAAGGCGGCCTGGGAGTTATGCTGGGGTTGTCTCTTTTACCAGGCTGCTGAACTTCCCCAACAGCGGCGCGGGATCCCGTCTCTTCGGCTTGACCTATGCCCAAAGCTCCCCTTCCTCCCAACGAAAAAGAGCGGCTGGCTGCCCTGCGGCAGTATCAGATTCTCGATACGGCACCTGAAACTGCCTTTGACGAGATCGTCCGCCTTGCCGCCTACATCTGCGGCACGCCCATCTCGCTGGTCACCCTCATCGACGAGCATCGCCAGTGGTTCAAGGCCAAGTTCGGAATTGAGGGGATCGAGGAAACGCCGCGGGATGTGGCCTTCTGTGCCCACGCCATTCTCTCGCCCAGAGAGCCGCTGGTGGTGCCCGATGCCACTCAGGATCCCCGCTTTGCCGACAACCCGTTTGTTACGCAAGAGCCCCACATCCGCTTCTATGCTGGCATTCCCTTGGTAACTCCAGAAGGGCAGGCCCTGGGCACGCTTTGCGTTGTCGATTATCAGCCTCGGCACCTGACCCCAGAACAACTGGAGCAATTACAAGCCCTGGCCCATCAGGTGGTGGCCCAACTGGAGCTGCGCCGTACTTTGAGGGAACTGGCTCAGACGCCTCTGCTGCCTAAGTCGGGGGATACTAAACCTGCCCGCAAAAACCGCTTTCTCCTCAAAGTTACCGCCGGTTTTGGCCTGGCTGCCTTGCTTTTGGGCGGGATCACCTACTCAGCTCAGCGGAATGCCTCTCAACTGCCGCAGCTTACAGAACGAGTGGCCCACACTCTAAAAGTGATCCAAAACTTGGAAGGATTGCTGGCGGAAACCCGCGCCGCCGAAGCCGGTCAATATGGTTATCTTCTGACCAATAATCCTCGCTATCTCAGTGAGTACCAAGCCAGCCTTGAAGCCACCTCCACCCATCTGCGCTTGTTGAAAGAGCTCACTGCTGACAACCCCCTGCAGCAAGAGCGTCTGAAGCGCCTAGAGCTGCTGGAGCAACGGCTACGAGTCATCCAAGACTTGATCCGGCTGAGGGAGCAAGAGGGGCTACCTGCCGTTCAGGAAGCTCTAGAAAGCAGCGAAGGGCCAAGGTTAATGGAGCAAATTGTCGAGTTGATTCGGGTGCTCCAGCAGGAGGAAAATCGCCTTCTGCAGCAACGCAGCCAGGAATTTCAGTTTGCCTGGGTTAGAACCAATCTCATTGCTTTTGGCGGGCTCATTTTTACTTACCTGGTTTTGGCCTCGGTTTACTTCCTCATCCGCCGGGAGACTGCCGAGCGAGAAGAGGCAGAACGATCCCTCAAGCAAGAGCGAGATTTTACCAACGCGGTTATTGATACAGCAGGGGTGCTGGTGGTGGTTCTGGATCCTGAGGGACACATTTTGCGCTTCAACCGCGCTGCTGAGCAGCTCTCTGGCTACTCGCTGGCAGAAGTCAAGGGCCGGCTGCTATGGGACTTAGGTTTGATCCCACCGGAAGATGTGCCTGGTGTGAAGCAAGCTTTTGAACAGCTCAAGGGCAATCATTCCCTCTTTTTGAATCGCCATGAGAATTTTTGGCGCACCAAGCAAGGGGCACTGCGGCTTATTTCTTGGTCTAACACCGCTCTAATCAACGCTGCCGGCGAGGTGGAGTTTGTCATGGGCACCGGCATCGACATCACCGACCGCAAGCTGGCGGAGCTGGCCTTGAGAGAAAGCGAAGAGCGCTACCGGGATCTCTTTGAAAATGCCACTGACCTCATCCAAAGCGTGGATGCTGAAGGGCACTTTTTATATGTCAACCGCGCTTGGAAAGAGACCTTGGGCTATGACGAAGCTCAAGTTTATCAAATGACCCTCTTCGACATTCTCCATCCCGACTGCCGGGAGCACTGCCAGGCTCTTTTCCAGAAGCTTCTAGCAGGGGAGAAACTGGAGAGGGTAGAGACAGCTTTCCTCACGGCCAGCGGTGAAACCGTTTGGGTGGAGGGCAATGTCAACTGCCGCTTTGAAGATGGGGTAATGGTGGCTACGCGGGGCATCTTCCGCAACATTACCGAGCAAAAGAAAGCGGCAGAGGAATTGGAGCGGCAAAACCGCCGGGCTCAGTTGCTAGCCAATCTCAGCTTGAAGATCCGCGAATCTTTGGATATCGCCGAGATCCTAGAGACGGCGGTAACAGAAATCCAAGCCCTGCTCAAAGCCGACCGGGTTTTGGTCTATCGCTTCCAGCCGGATGGTTCTGGGATCATCTCCAACGAGAAAACTCAGCCGGGGATCCCCTCGCTGGCAGGAGAGGTGATTGAGGATCCTTGCTTTCAGGAGAAATACGCCCAGCTCTACAGCCAGGGCCGCGTTCGCGTTGTTAGCGATGTGGAAAGTGAAGGACTGGAGCCTTGTTACCTAGAGCTGCTGCAAAAAATGCAGGTCAGGGCCAACTTGGTGGTGCCGCTGTTTTTGGAGCAGCAGTTGTGGGGGTTGTTGCTGGCCCACCAGTGCTCCGGGCCCCGTCAGTGGCAACCCTTTGAGATGGAGCTGCTGTCGCAGTTGGCCAACCAAATTGGCATTGCCCTCACCCAGGCAGCCCTTTTGGAACGGGAGAGAAAGCGCAGCCTGGAGCTGGAGCAGGCCCGCAAAGCAGCAGAGCAGGCTGCCCAGGCCAAGAGCAGCTTCTTGGCCACCATGAGCCACGAGATCCGCACCCCCATGAACGCGGTGTTGGGGATGACGGGCCTGCTGCTGGAGACCCCCCTCAATGCAGAACAGCGAGACTTTGTAGAGACCATCCGCGTCAGCGGCGATGCGCTGCTCACCCTTATCAACGACATCCTGGACTTCTCCAAATTGGAGGCCGGAGAAATGGAGCTGGAGATCTTGGACTTCGATCTCCGCTCGTGTCTGGAGGAGGTGGCGGATCTTTTCGCCCACACTGCCCATGCCAAGGGGTTAGAGCTGGCGGTGCTTATGCCGCCGGAAGTGCCGCGCTACCTGCGGGGAGATGCCTCGCGTCTGCGGCAAATCCTCAACAATTTGGTAAGCAATGCCATTAAGTTCACCCATCAAGGGGAGGTGGTCATCCAGGCCGAGCTGATGCAGGAAACAACCACCCACGTCCAGCTCCGGCTTTCGGTAAGGGATACAGGGATCGGGATCCCCAAGGAGGCCCAAGCCAAGCTGTTTCAGCCCTTTACCCAAGTGGATGCCTCCACCACCCGCAAGTACGGGGGCACAGGACTTGGCCTGGCCATCTGCAAGCAACTGACAGAGCTGATGGGGGGCAAGATCTTCCTAGAGAGCGAGGAGGGCCGCGGCAGCACCTTCAGCGTCGAGCTGACTCTGGAGCGACAGCCTTATGTGCATCAGCTTTCCCAGCCTGCTGTTCGCATCCCGGTGGATTTGCAGGGCAAGCGGCTGTTGGTGGTGGACGACAACGCCACCAATCGCAAGATCCTGCGCTGCCAGGCCACGGCTTGGGGAATGGTGGTGGAAGAGGCCGAAAATGCCTATCAGGCTATGGACAAACTGCGCCAAGCCGTTCGGGAAGGCAGACCCTTCCCCCTGGCCGTTTTGGATATGCAGATGCCGGAGGTGGATGGGGAGACCCTGGGCCGCTGGATCAAGGCGGATCCCGAATTGTCCCAGACGCAACTGGTGATGATGACCTCGCTGGGGTTGGGAGAACACTCCCGCCGCGCCGCCGAAATCGGCTTTGCCGCCTACCTGACCAAGCCGGTCAAACAAACGCGGTTGCAAGAAGCTCTGGTCATGGCCCTGGGCAAGTCTTCCGGCCTGGCCACCTCGCTGCTGGGCATGGGCCCACCCCTTTCGCAAAGTGCGCCCTCGGCCAGCCGCCCCCAGCAACCTTTGCGCATTCTCTTGGCCGAAGACAACCCCGTCAACCAGAAGGTGGCCCTGCGCCAGCTCCAGAGCCTGGGCTATATGGCGGATGTGGTGGCCAACGGACAGGAGGTGCTGGATCTGTTGCAGCGAGTCCAGTACGACCTCATCCTCATGGATTGCCAAATGCCGGTGATGGATGGCTACGAGGCCACCCGCCGCCTACGCCAGCAGGAGCGGGGATCCGGCCACCGCACCGTGGTGATCGCCATTACAGCCAACGCCATGCAGGAGGATCGGGAGCGCTGCTTGCAAGCTGGCATGGACGACTATCTCAGTAAACCGGTGCTGAAGGAGGATCTGGAAAGAGTGCTCAACCACTGGAGCCAAAGGATCGCTCCCTCCGCAGCAGGAGCAGCCAATGGGCCTGCCTCGCCCGATCCCCCTTCTGCTGAGGGCGCCAACGGCAACTCTGCTCCCACGCTGCCCTACCCCATCGACGCCGCCTACTTGGATCGAGTTACCGGCGGAGACCGCCAGTTTCAGCGGGAGCTGCTGCAGGTGTTTGTCCAAGATTGCCAGAACCAGTTGCCGCACCTGCGCCAAGCGGTTACGAAAGGTGACCCTGAAGAGCTGCGGAAAGTTGCCCACCGCCTCAAAGGGGCTAGCGCCAACGTCGGGGCGAATGCCTTCTGTCAAGTGGCCCGCGAGCTGGAGCACCTAGGGGTGGGATTGGCCCAGCCGGGATCCCAGGCTGATGAGCTAGCCTGGGCCAGCGCTTCCCAGAAGCTGGAGGAGCTGGAGCGGATCTTGGCCGACATTCGCCAGTACTTGCAGGATTTGGAGGCCTAGGGCTTCTTAGACTTGTCGCCCTCACCCCCAGCCCCTCTCCCAAAGGGAGAGGGGAGATGGGGATCAAGAGGAGCAAATTGGTGCAGCTGTTTGGGCCTCGTTCTGGCTCGAAATTGCGGCAAAAGCCCGGCTGCTTGATCAATCTGGGAGAGGACAGCCGGGCAGACAGTATCTAGCTAGTGCTTCAACCCGATCGATCGGGCGGGTTGGGCTTACATCAGGCCAATTTGAGAGAGGATCCCTTGGCCGGTCAGCAACTCGGTGGCCACGCCAATCACAAAGCCCAACATCGCCAGACGGCCATTCCATTTTTCGGCAAAGGGGGTAAAGCCAAACTTAGCTTCTTGGTTCTCCATGGTTTTAACTCCATCAGTGGGTGACATCTCCAATGTGGCTCAAGTATTAAAAAGTGTCAAGTTTTGTGTCGAGAGCTAACAAGCCGCAGGCAGTGGATCCCTAGCTGCTTTTGACGGCAGTCCAGACAGCGTCAACCAGACGTAGCTGCTCCTGCGACAGCACTTTGAGGTACTTTAGCCTGGCAAAGGTCGTCTCATCGGGATAGATAGCTGGGTTTTGGCGATCCCGGGGGTTGATCCTGGGTAGGGCAGCAGCGTTGGGGGTGGCGAAGCGGTTGTAGTTGCTCAGTTGAGCGCCGACCTCGGCATCCAAAATGAAGTTGATGAAGCGATTGGCCAGCTCAGGGTTGGGGGCTTTGGCAGGGATGGCCATCACGTCCAGCCAAATGTGGGCGCCCTCGCGGGGGACAAAGTAGCCAATGTTGGGATTTTCTTCGGCAGCTTGCAGGGCATCACCGCTGTAGACAACCGCCACATTGGCTGTCCCGGAGACCAGTTGATTTTTGCCGCCCACCCCGCCAATGAGACCGGCGCTGCGGCGTTTGGCTTGAATCAACAGCTCCTGAATCTGCTGCAGCTCTGCGGGAACGGTAGTACTGGGGTCAAAGCCCAGGTAGAAGGCGGCAGCCGCAAGCATAGAGCGCATCTCGTCGATCATCACAAAGGGGCCGTACTGCTGCTTAGGATCAAAGATCAGCCCCCAGGAACGCTCAAGGTTTTCCGGCAGGCGGTCTTTGCGGTAGCCAATGCCGGTGGTGCCCCACTGGTAGGGAACGGTGTAGGTGTTTTCTGGGTCAAAGGGCAAGCCGACAAACTTCTCGTCCAGGTTGCGGAGATTGGGAATGAGGTTTTTGTTGAGAGGCTGCAGCAGGCCCAGCTCCACCATGTTGGGCACAACGTAGTCGGTGGGCACGACAATGTCGTACTGGCTGACGCCGCCCCCCCGCAGCTTGGCAATCATGTCCTCGTTGGACTCGTACACACTTACCACTACGCGGCTGTTAGTGGCTTTCTCAAAGGCCGTGAGAATGGCTGGGTCAATGTATTCCGACCAGATGTAGAGTTGGAGGGTTTGTTTTCGGGCAGCAGTTCCTAAGCGCCAAAAGAAAAGTAGGGCCAGTAGACAGCAGAGCAAAGCAACGGCCGTGGCAATTCTCTTTTTCATGGGCATTTTCAAACCTAGTGGAGCTGGACGTCGCCCTTACACCTAGCCGTGGATCTGGAGCGATCCTGTTCAGCCAACTGCGGTTCAAACCCCTGCTCTAGCCTACCACCTGGACTTCCCCGTTGCTGTTCTCCCCAACCAAGAAGAGCAACTGATATAGCCGCTGCTGCTCGGCAGGGTTACAGTAACGCTGTTGCTGCGTGGGCCAATCTTGGAGAGCCAGCTTCTGTTGTTCCTGCAGCCAGTTCTGCAAGCTTGAGTCGGCAGGTAGCTGGGCCTGGAGAACTTGCAAGTCGTTAAAGCGGCCCAACTGTTCCTGCAGACGCTTGAGGGCCTTCACCCAGCTTTGGAGGGTCTCTCCGTAGAAGGGGGCAAAAAACTCTAGCTGGTAGCGCAGGCGTTTGGTGGCTTTGCGCAGGTCATGCAGTTGTTCAGCCTGAGCTTCGGTTTCGGGGAAGGCCGGGATCCGCCAACCCGGCTGCAGGAACCACGCCGCTACTAGCGGCGCCAAAAGATGGGGCAAGCTCTCCTGCACAGGAAGCTGGGCCGCAGGCCGGTAGCGAGGAGAAACCAGCCACTCTTCGCAAGCAGCCTGGAACTTCAGGAAGTCCTCCTCTGCCAGAATGCGGCGGGAGTGTTTCTCGGCTTGAGCTTGGCGCCGCTGCAGCTTTTCCTTCAGCTCCTCTAGCTCCGCCTGCTGGTCTGCCGGGATCCCTTGCCAACAGGGTTCGCGGAGGATTTCTAGCAACACGTCCAGATCCCGCTGCTGGCCCAGCGTCTTGATCAACTTTCGCAAACGTTTGGGCCTGAGCGGCTTGGGCAGGCGCAGGGATCCCTGAAACACTTCCGCCCAGGTGCCGATGCGGCGCAAGCTCACCCGGATCTGATGAAGGGATTCTGCCGCCTCCGGGTGGTGCTTGAGCACTCTCCCCACATGCTTCTGCAGCCGCTGCCATTGCTGGCTCAGCAGTTGGTGGGCCAAAGCAGCTAGCGGGGGCAAGCTTGAAGACGAGAGCAAGAGTGACTCCGAGGACTCCGCCTTGCCGAGGCTCTCAGTTTTCGATTCAGCAGCAATGATGTCCACCGCAAGTCTCTTCTACCCACGACAACCACTCCAAAGAGCGGCAGACCCCCTTGCCCTAGCCTACCCAGGCTAGCTTGAGCCGCCCCCTGCTCCCCCCTTTTTAACCAAATCTTAACCTTTCGTCTAGGGCCTTGGGACTGCTGCCAGCAGGCGAGGCTTGACCACCGACCAGATGCGGGCAGCCACCTCCAGGGGGGATCCCCCGGCGTCAATGCGGACAATCCGCTGCGGCTCTGCGGCGGCTAGAGCTTGAAATCCGCGGTAAACCCGGCGGTGGAACTCCAGGTGCTCCTGTTCGAGCTTGTCGCCAAGACGGGAGCGCGCCAGCCCCACTTCGGGAGCAAGATCCAGCCACAGGGTAAGCTGCGGCTGCAGCCCGCCGGTGGCCAAGTGGTTGAGCTGGCGGATCTGCTCCAAGTTCAGGCCTCGACCGTAGCCCTGGTAGGCCAAGGTGGAATCGGTGAAGCGATCACAGATCACCACTTGTCCCACCGCGAGAGCCGGCGCGATGACCTTGTTCACGTGTTCAGCCCGATCCGCAGCGTACAGGAGCAGCTCGGCCAGCGGCGTCAAGGGATCCCCGTGCAACAGCAGCTCCCGCAGCGCTTCGCCCAGCGCCGTCCCTCCCGGCTCGCGGGTAGACACGCAGGCGTAGCCTTCTCGTTGCAGCCGCTCGGCCAAGAGGGCTTGCTGGGTGGTTTTGCCCACCCCCTCCCCGCCTTCTAGAGTAATGAACACGGCGCCGTCAGGGGGCTAGCGCAGATTAAGCTGCGGTTGCAAATCAAAGGAGTGGCCCGGCACCATCACGTACACGTCGGGGATGTTGGTGGGCTCCAGGTTTTGCAGGGCCAGCCCCTCCACGTTGGAGCGGAGCGCGTTGTTGACGGCGGTTTCCAGTTGGGACAAAACCTGGGCCTCATTACCCTGAGTGGCTAAGCTGGGAAACTGGTTGTAGACGGCGCGGGCCAAGCTGCTGGCCAAGGGGATCTGGATCAGGGTGAGGTTGGATCCGCCCAGTTGCGGGCCCAAGGTGTTTGCCCGCCCGCGGATGCCCAAAGCTTGGAGGGCATTGGCCGTTTGGCTGACAGGGATGGTGCAGGTGTCCATCTTGTAAATGGGCACCGAAGCCATGGTGAGGGCAGAGACGCTGGTCAGTTGCACCACGGTAAAGGAAGCCGTGCCGTTGTAGGCAAAGCAAAAATCCCGGAAGGCCGCCGGCACATTGGCAGCGCGGATGGGGCGCTCATCGTCAAAGCCGCCCGACTCGGCAAAGATGTTGCGGATGGCAAACCCGCCGAAGAAGGCCAGCAGGGCCACCACCAGCAGGATGGTCAGATCTGAGGAGGAGACTCCCCCTGAAGAGCTGCTGCTGCGTCCTCCCCCTCCATATCCCCCCCTGCCCCCGTAGCTGGGGGTGTAGCCGTAAGCTGCAGAACGGCTGGAGTCGCTCCGGTAGGAGCCGGCATAGGCGGCAGAGCGGGCGGATCCGTCGTAACCCCAGTTGCTGGAGATAGGGCGCCGGGGAACCAAGGCTTGTCCGGCACGGCTGGGCCGGGGCCGAGAGGACTCCGTCTCGGCACCCCGCGAAGATCCGGCGGCAGCTTCTCGGGCTGAGCTGGCCCTCTGTCCTCCGCGCCCAGAGAGACGAGCAGCGGACGTCTTGCCATCGTTTTGCCTCTCCTCATCCTCTAGCCAGTCTTCGGCACCTCCAGTGGAGGGAGTAGAGCCGTCCTCCGGCAAGGGGGGCGGGGAACGCCGGCCTTGGGACTCTGGGCTGTTGGGAGCTTGGCCGCGGCTTCCCTCGCCGGCAGCAGCCGTTGAGTCTGGAATACGGTTTGGATCCCGGCTTGGATCGCGCTCCTCAGAGAAGGTCATTCTTCAGGCTCCCAACGCAAAACTGGCACTCCCATCTTCCTGTACCGAGGAAACCTTTTGACAGGTAGGATCCACAGAGCTGCAGCCTTAGGGTTCAAGGGATCCCCCCCGCGGCCTCGTGAAACCTTTTCTGGCCCAGGCTGCTGCCATTGTCTCGGCCCCCCTCGTGGAGAATGCAGCCGTACCTTCAAGCTAGCCTAGACTGCGCTCCAAGATGAGGAGCTGTTCTTTCAGGGCTCTCAGGGCCTGGCCGCGGTGGCCGACCGCTTCTTTTTGCGCCGGGCTCATCTCGGCGAAGGTCAGCCCCACTTCGGGCACCCAAAAGAGGGGGTCGTAGCCAAACCCTCCCTTGCCCCGCGGCTGAGCCAGGATCTCCCCGTGGCAGATGCCCTCCACCAAGGCCCGCACCTGGCCCTGGGGATCGACAAGGGCAATGGCGCAGTGAAAGCTGGCTTGGCGGTTGGGGATCCCTTCCATCTCCCGCAGCAGCCGCTGGATGCGGGCGGCATCGTCGGGGGCATAGCGAGCGGAGTGGATCCCGGGGGCGCCGCCAAGGGCTGCCACCGCCAGGCCGGAGTCATCAGCAATGGCCCACTCCCCCAGCGATTCTGCCACGGCCTTGGCCTTGAGAAGGGCATTTTCGGCAAAGGTGCTGCCGCTCTCTTCCACAGTCAGCTCGGCAGGCAGGGGGCGCAGCTCCCAGGCAGGGGCATGGAGCTGAAAAAAGGTGCTGAACTCCCGCCATTTGCCGGAGTTGCTGCTGGCCAAGATCAAGGGGCGTGCCATAAGGGTATCTTAGGGGAAACCAGCAGACAGTGGGGGGGCTGCCCAGGGGCTCAGGGGATTTCCAGAACCATGTTGTGCAGCGCCGTGTTGATCACCAGGGTGGATCCGCACCGCTCCACCTTGCCCCCGTCCCAGTGCATGTGGCCGCAGATGTAGTAGCGCGGCTGCAGGTGATCCACCAAGGGGCGCAAGGTGGGCATGCGGCGGTGGTACCATTTTCCGCCTTCGTCCAACAGGCCCCGCGGCGGCGCGTGGCTGAGCAACAGGTCAATGGGGCGAGGAGGTTGACCGTAGAGGGTGAGCAGCTCCTGCAGATGGCTGCGGGTGAGGGTCCAGCTCCAACCACAGGGGGGAGTCCAGGGCACCGCCAGCACTTGGAGCCCCAGCCACTCAAAGCAACAGGACTGGGTAATCGCCCGCCCCCAACTGCCAGCCAGCGGCTCCAGAACAGAGGCTGCCGGATCGTGGTTGCCGGGCAAAAAGAGCCAGGGCTTGCCCAGACTGTCCACCGCCGCCAGAAAAGATTGCAACTGGGCCACCTCGGCTTGGGCTGTGGGGTGAAAGCCTTGAGTGGCTTTGCAGGAGGGCTTGCCGGCCTTGGAACAGAAATCGCCGCAGTTGATGTAAGCATCCACTTGGGGCAGATGGTCAAGGGCCTGCCGGATCAGCCGGTCGTTGCCGTGGTAGTCGGAGCCGAGGAGCAGTTTAATTCCCATAGGCTGGCGGGAAGCGAGGGGTCTATTGCGGACGAGATCCCTGCAGCAGGGCAGCCACTTGTTGCCAAGAGCTGCGGTACCAGGCCCGCTGGGCCTCCAGCTCCTCTTCCAAAGATCCTGTCGGGCCAAACTCTGGACAGGCATACCCCAGGGAGCGCAGGCCGGCCACTAACAGCGCTGGCGACAGCCACCATTGCTGGGCCAAGCGTAACAGATCCACCTGGGCTTGGTTTTGCAGGTAGTGGCGCAATTGCCGTTGTAAGGCAGCGGCGGAGGGCAGAGGCACCGCCTGGTGGTGCAGGACAATCAGCAGCGCGTCGCCGGGAGTGCAGGAGAGCAACCACTTGAGGTGATCCAAAGAGGGAGGCCAACTCCACAGCCACAGTTGGTTGTAGCGATGGCCAGCTTGGGGGCGGTCGTAGTGGAGGGTCAGGGAGGGATGCTGCTTCGGTGGCAGGACAAACGTAGGGCGCCGGAAGCCGTAGAGGAGGATCGTTCCCCGCGCCTGGGGCAGGAGGGCAGAAAATCGAGATACAGCCTGCCAACGCAGCGGTTGGGTGGGCTGGGGGGCAGGGCGGTAGATCAGCAGGGGGGAGGGTGCTGCCTGGGCGCCAGCTTTGGCATCGGAGAGGGTGGGAGCGACGGCGGCGGGCGAAAGATCGGCAGAGCTGGCTTCTGCGGCAGGCCGGATCCCAAGAATCTCCAGCTCCAGTTGGGTTTCTTCCCCCCACCTTTTGGCCTTGAGGGTGTAGGCGATGTCAATCTGCGCCGGCAGGGGATAGGCGGCGGCCCCTCGCCACCAAATGGCCCACAGGGGACGGCTGCGGGCTTTGGCTGGGGCAGCAAGTGAGGATCCTGCCCCGTCTAGGCCCCGGCTGACGGGATCCCGGAGCAGCAGCTTCAGGTGGCCGGGGGTATCCTCCCCCCTTTGGGCAGGCTGTGGGCAAAATCGCTGCTGTTGCAACACCTGCAGGTTGCGGCTGCAAAAGACCGGCTCCGGATTGCCGATGCCACAGGGCTGCAACCGCTGCAGCTCGCGGTAGAGGTCGAAGGTGAGATCCGCCAGTGCCACCTCCGCGTCGATCTGCACCAGGGGACGGATTTGTTCCGGCTGCAACCGCTGTTGGGCAAATTGCCGAAGCCGCTCTTCCAAAAGAGGCCAGTTTTCCGCCCTCAGGCTAAATCCCCCCGCCGCCGGGTGGCCGCCGTGTTTGCTGAACAAATCTTTGCAAAACTCCAACGCCTGAAACACGTCGAACTCCGGGATCCCCTGCCGCGCCGAGCCGGTAATCTCCCCCTGGGGCGACTGGCTGCCGATAAACACCGGACAGCCAAAACGCTCCGCCAGCCGCGAGGCCACCAGGCCAATTACCCCTTTGTGCCAGCGCTGCTGCGGGGATCCCAAAATCGTCAACACTCGCTCTTGCTGCAGATCCCGCCCTTGCCGGGCGATTTGCTCCAGGGCCTCCGCCTCGATGCGCCCACACATCTGCTGCCGCACCTGGTTGAGGCGTTCGCAGCGGCGGGCCAGTTTTTCTGCCTGCTGCGGATCGTCGGTGGTCAGCAACTGGATCCCCAGCTCCGGTCGGCCAATCCGCCCAATGGCGTTGATGCGCGGCCCCAGGCCAAACCCTACCCACTCTGGCCGCAGCTCCTCTGGGGATCCCGTCATTCCCATCACCGCCAAGAGGGCGCGGATCCCGGCCACCTGGGAAGTGGGCAAGAGAGCCAGCCCCTGCCGCACCCAAAGGCGGTTAACTCCCGTCAGCGGCGCCAAATCGGCAATGGTGCCCACCGTAAACAGTTCCAGCGCCACCCGCTCCAAATGTTCGTCCCCGCGGCGCTCTGCCAAGGCCTGGGCCAGGAGGTAGGCCACCCCCACCCCGGCCATCCCCCGATAGGGAGAAGAGAGGGGGAGCTGTTTGGGATTGAGGATGGCGTCGGCAGGGGGCAACTGGGGGGGCAAGTCGTGGTGATCCGTCACGATCACCGTCAAGCCCAGCTCTTTGGCCAGTTGGATGGGCGCATGGGCGGCAATGCCGTTGTCCACGGTGAGGATGAGGCGTACCCCCTCGCGGTGCAGCTCCTGCACCATGCGGTTGTTGAGGCCATAGCCCTCCCTGAGGCGGCTGGGGATGCGGTAATACACTGGAGCGCCCCGCAGCGCCCGCAGCAGCAGAGCCGTGCTGGTCATGCCGTCGGCATCGTAATCGCCGCAGATGGCAATGGGCTCTTGTCGGCGAATCGCCCCCTCCAGCAATTCCACCGCCAGCGGCAAATCGGCAAAATCTTGGCTGGGCGGGGGCAGGTGGACGGGATCCGGCTGCAAATACTGCTGCACGGCAGCAGGGCTGGAGAGGCCGCGATTGAGCAAGATCTGAGCCAAGACGGGCGAGACCCCCACCGCCTCAGCCAAGCTCTGGGCAGCCAGTGGGTTCACAGGCTGAAACAGCCAGCGTTGGTCAGGGATCCCGGCCATGGCCATCGGTCTTCAGATAGCGGGTAGCAGTGCTACAGTTGGCCTATGAGCTATCTTTTGACCCTAACCCAAAAACGCCTCTCTGCTCCTCAGTCCGCTGCCCATGTATTCTCTGCTGCTTACCTATGGCCTCAACCCCTTGGCGGGACTGAAGCTGTTGGTCAAATCTCCTGAGCAGGCCTCTCTGTGGACGTTGGCCCAACAGCTCTGGAGCCGCCCCGGATCCCGGCGACGCGGGCCGCGCCTACAAATCTCTCTGGGCCGCCTCGTGCCCGAACAGACCGAGCGACTGTCTAAATTGGAGGTGCTGCTGCGCTTGCGGTTTTTCATCGCCATCGAAGCCGCAACGCCGGAGCAGTCTCTGCCAGCCCTCCCCTCCGGCCAGGGATCCGCCATCCAGCTTGCCCGCTACACGGAGGGCTCACAGCAGTACAAGACGGAGATCATCCGCTTTGCTCTGGGGGGATCCCCGGCCCTCCGCCGACCGAGTCGCCAGCGCTATCGTCGCCGTCGCTTCTGAAGACCGCAGGTGACAGGGGTTGTCAAACCCTCCTCGGCCAGCGGCGTGTCTATACTAGAGGTACACTAAATCTGCGCTTCTCCCGTGAACGCTGGGCTGCGTAACCGCCGCAGATGGATTGCTCGCCTGTGGCTTGCCTCAGGGGGGACGACTTGTACAGGCCTCCTTCCATGCGTCCCTTGGCTGCGACCGGCGATGGCGACGGCGCTCGTGGCCGGATCTCTGGCAGCTTTTGCCCTCGCCCTGCCTGCTGCTCTGGCGCTGACGCGTTACCAAGTTCACGTGTTGGCCGATGGGGCAGCCGAGCTGGCCAAGGTGCGCGCCCAGGTGCCGGACGCCTATTTCGTGCAAGGGGATGGACAAGTGTTCATCTTAGCGGGGACGTTCATCAACCGCAACCACGCCCAACGCCGCCAAGCGGAATTGGAACGGCTGGGGTTGCCGGTGCGGGTGGTGAGCCGCCAAGAGACGGATCCGCCCCTGCCGCCCGCTTTTCCCGCTCCCTCCCCCAGTCCTGCCCCGCCAGCGCCAACGGCTCCCCCCTTCGATCCGCAGCGGCCCTTTGCCACCCAAGTGCCCAACCCTACTGGGGATCCCCGGCTGGAAGAGCGGGTGCGCCGCTTCTTTCCAGGGGCTGCTGTGGTGCAATACCGCGGCCAGGCGGCTTTGCAGACGGGCACCTTCTCCCGCCTGTCGCTGGCGCAGGATCAGGCCCGCTGGCTGACCGCCCAGGGCCTGCCGGCGGTGGCGGTGTCGTTGGCAGGAGAGGAAGCTGTGGGGGATCCCGACTCCAACCCACCTCAGGGGGAGCGCTACTGGGTGTTGGTGGCCGATCCCAGCGGTGAAAAATGGCCTGCACTCCAACAACTGCTAGAGGGATCCCTGCCCTTGATCTACGACGACCTGCAGGTGGTGCGCACCGGCGGGTTTGCCGACCCCGCTGCTGCCGCCGAACAGGTGCGGTACTTGGCCGACCAAGGCTACGAAGCCGGGATCTTCCCCGCCGATCTGCGCCGCTCTCGACCGCTTCTGGTTCAGGATCCCACCCCCTCTGCCGCATCCCTGCGCGCAGAAGGCACGGGCGGATTTTGGGTGGTGGTATCCGCCGGGGCAGAGGCGCTGCCCAAGCTCCAGCAGTTTGCCCCTGACGCTTTTGTGCGCGGCTCAGTGATTCAGGTGGGCACCTACCGGCAACGGGCCAATGCCGAACAGGCGCGGCGTGCTCTGGCTGAAGCAGGGTTTGACGCCCGCATCCTGCCCGTCGAGTAGCGGCAGCCGGATTCAGCCCCTCTCCCTCAGGGATTCCCTCACCCCCAGCCCCTCTCCCTCAGGGAGAGGGGAGATTAGGAACCGTTTCGCGGCTGTTGGGAATAGCTCCATCGGGCTGCTTGGGCCTCGCTGCCCTTTGCACCACTGGTTGGAATCGCCAGGGATCCTTCTTCCAGTGAGATCGCCGCCAGCGTGAGGCGCAAGGTTTCCGCCTGCAATTGGGCTGGGCTGGCCAAGGGATAGGCCAACTGTTGCACCAGTTGGGGGCGATCCCCGCCGCCAAGATCTAGGCCGGGATCCAACCAATCCAACTGCCGCTCGCGGGCTTGCTTTTCCTCGACGCCGCCGAGGCCGAGCCAACGCCGAAAGCTGGGCCAAAGGTGCTGAGGCAAGGGTCGCACCCGCCCCGGCACGGCTCTGTCAAAACAAATGAGAAAATCCGCCTTCCAGCCGTTGCAGGCTGGACAAAGAGGCTGCAGGTTGGCAGCCGTGTTGGGCCCCCCACGGCTAAGGGGGATGATGTGATCCTGGACAGGGGCGGATCCCACCTCCGGCCAGGGCTTGCCACAGCAAGGGCAGCAGGGGTACCAACGCAACAGTTGCCAGAACTCGGCGGCGGCCACCTGGCCCGTCAGGTCGTAGCTGCCCCGTTTTTCCCTGGCGCGGGCAGCCTTCTGTTTCTGGCGTTCTCGGCTGGCACAGGTGGGGCAGGGATCCGGCCGAAACAGGAAACTATCTCCGCACTCTGGGCAACGATAGGGACTCGACATCTGGACTTGAGGCTCTAACCGGGCTAGAGGGCTTGCTTGGCCTGTTGCAGCGTCTGCTCAAACACCTCCAAAGGCTGCGCCCCCGAAAAAGAAAGGCCGTTCAAGATGAAATGAGGGGTGCCGCCGATGCCCAGTTGAGAGGCCAGATCCATATCTCGCTGAATGGCGCGCTCCGCCGCCCGGCTGCGCCGATCCCGATTGAATTTCTCCACATTTAGGCCCAACTTCTCGGCGGTAGCTACATAAAATTCATCCCCAAGCTGGGATTGGTTGGCAAACAGCTCGTCGTGGAACTCCCAGAACTTGCCCTGACGGTGGGCAGCCCAGGCCGCGCGAGCCGCCGCCATCGCCTCCGGGTGGATGCTGGTCAAGGGCAGGTGCTTGTACACCAAGGTCACCTCATTCCCGTGCTCGGCCATGAACTGTTTGAGGGTGTCGTGGGCGCGGGCGCAGAAGGGACATTGAAAATCGGAAAACTCCACCAACACCAACCGCAAAGCGTCGGATCCCAGTTGAGGAGAGTCTCCGATGACGGCACGCGGGTTCTCCCGCAACTGCCGGCCAAATTCTTCCGCCAACTTCTGCTGTTGTTGCTGCTGCTCTTGGTACTGCCGCTGCTGGTACTCCTGCACCGCCTCCAGGATCACCTGGGGGTGCTTGCGAATGATCTGCAGCACCTGCTCCTCCAAATCGGCTGGAGCTGCGAGGGCAACTTGGACAACGCTGCTCATCCCCAGCCAAACCAGCAGCGCGCCGAGGAACCCAGCTTTGGCCAAGCACTGTCCCCACGCGCGAAAAACCCTTGCCAGACTATCCATCCCAAAACCCCCTCTCGAGTATGCCCAGAGCTGTACAGCTCAACCAGGCTAACGCCAGATGGCGGCGATGTCCACCACGCTTTTGGGGGGATCAGGAGTTGGTCGCTTGGAGAAGCTGCTCCTTAATCCGCTGCAACTGACTGGCCCAACGGGGATCCGGCTCAAAGGCCCCTTCAGTCTCGGCAACGACATTGCCTCCACTCGCTTTGTTGCCCCGCTGGCGTTGCTTTTTGCTGGGAGCGGACTTTTCCCCAGACTCTTTGGAGCCTTTGGAAGAACCTCGGGGCTCAGGATCCCCGGGCGCCCTAGAATCCTTGCCAGCATCTTTGGCAGACTCCTTAGCTGGGGAGCTGGAGGCTGCTGCCCTGGCTTCGGCGTCTTCCCGTTTCTCCCGCCGCTGGGCAATCTCGATGCGCAGGTTGACATCGCCAAAGCTGTGGCCGTTGAACTTTTCGATGTACTGCTGCGCCTGCTCTTCGGTGCTCACGGTTACAAACCCGAAGCCGCGACATTTGCCTGTCCGCCGATCCCGAATCACCTTGGTGGAAATGACCTCACCTGCAGAGCTAAAGAGCTTCTCCAATGCCTGACGATCCACCTCTTCCGGCAGATTTCCGACATACAGACGAACGGGCATGATGCAGCGAAGCTCCTATCGAAATAACAAAAGGCAGCCAAAAAGCAAGGTGCTAGGTCAAAGGCGCTCAAGCCGACAGCAAATTTCAAAACCCAGTAGCCTTCGGTGGTCTATTGTTGCACCACAGCGGGGCACAAAGCACAACCTTTGCAAATCACAAGGCTATCTTCTAATTTACCTTAACTTGGAGCCACCCAGACGAGCAGAACGGTTTCCGTCATGGATTGCTTTGTACAGTCGGCCGCTGCAGCAGGCCCTGATCCCTAAGACAAACCGGTGGTGTTCAGGCGATCTCGATGTTGAAAAGGTCGGGCCTGGGGGCCTGTATAGTCGGCTACAAGATGGCCTCGCCCTCGCAGTTGGTAGCGGTAGGTCACCAAGCCCTCCAAACCCACCGGGCCGCGCGGCGGCAGCTTTTGGGTGCTGATGCCCACTTCTGCCCCCAAGCCGTAGCGAAAGCCATCGGCAAAGCGGGTGGAGGCATTGTGAAAGACCCCTGCTGCGTCCACTTCGTCGAGGAAGCGCTGGGCAGCGGCGGCATCTTCGGTCACGATGGCCTCGGTATGGCGGGATCCGTACCGCTCGATGTGGGCAATGGCTTCGTCGAGAGAATCCACCATTTTGATGGCCAGAATCAGGTCGGCGTACTCCGTGCGCCAGTCGGCCTCGCTGGCCGGGATCAGATCGGGCACCAGTTGGCGGCAGCGGGGATCCCCGCGCAACTCCACCCCCTTCTCGCGCAGCGCCTGCACGGCCAGGGGCAAAAACCGGGGGGCGATCTCTGCGTGCACCAGCAGGGTTTCGATGGCGTTGCAGGCGGCGGGGTACTGGGTTTTGCTGTCCAGGGTTAGCCTCACCGCCATGTCCACATCGGCAGCCCGATCTACGTACAAGTGGCAGAGGCCATCGGCATGGCCCAGCACCGGGATGCGGGTATTTTCCATGATGTAGCGGACAAAGCTGCTGGAGCCGCGGGGGATGATGAGATCCACCAGCCCTTCCAGTTGCAGCAGGGCCTTGACCTCGGCACGGCTGGTGAGCAACTGCAAAGATCCCTGGGGAAACTCGGGGATCTGCTGCAGCCCCGCCTGGATGGCCGCCATCAATGCCTGGCAGGAGCAGAGCGCCTCCAAGCCACCCTTGAGCAGGACGCTGTTGCCGGTTTTCACCGCCAGGGCGGCAATTTGCACCAGAGCATCGGGCCGCGACTCGAAGATCACCCCCAGCACTCCCAGAGGGTAGGTGCGCCGCTCCAGCACCAGCCCCTCATCCAGTTCCCGGATCAGCAAGGCCTGCCCCACCGGATCCGGCAGCCGCAGCACCTGCCGCACCCCGGCCACCGCGTCGGCCAATTTCTGGGCGTCCAACTTCAAGCGGGCGTAGGCCGAGGCGGACAGCTCACCGGCCTTGACCTGCTCCGCTGCCTGCTCCAAATCCGCCTGGTTGGCTGCCAAGATGGCCTCTTGGTGTTCCAGCAAAGCGGTGGCCATGGCCTCTAGGGCGGCATTTTTAATGGCAGTGGGCAAGGTAGCCGTGCGTCGAGCGGCAGCGCGAGCCAACTGCACCTGGGCCAGCAGGGGCGAGTCAGCAGCAGCTTCCGGCAGGCTGGGAGAGTCGGTTACAAGAGACATGGACTCCAGAAGAAAAAGCGCCTTTGCAAATGTGATCGCGAGAGCACCTTTGCAGGGATCCCTGTGCTACGTTGGGCACAGTTGGGCTGTACCATTTGCAGCCTACCAAACTTTGGATACCACCGGCTGGGGCAGGCAGCACTGCTTTGTCCCTGAGATAAAGTTGGGGCAGGGAAGAGCCTCTGGGCGAAACCCCCAAAAGCTGGAGATTAACCTCGACTTTTAGACCTTGTCTTCCAGGAGAGCCAATGAGAAAGCGTGGGTTTGTGGTGAGTGCAACGGCTGCAGTGGTCACAGCCGTGTCGCTTGTCGGGGTGCAGCTATCCATGCCGGGTTGGGCAGGGTTTCGCCGGGATCCCAAGGAAGTGGTGGACGAAGTTTGGCAGATTGTTAATCGCGAATACGTCGACCCTTCCTTCAACTCCGTCGACTGGGAGGCGGTGCGGCGGGATCTGCTCAGCCGAGAATATGCCACCCGAGAAGATGCCTATGCAGCCATTCGCGAAGCCCTGAAGAAACTGAACGATCCCTACACCCGCTTCTTGGATCCCGACCAGTTCGCCAGCATGCAAATTGACACATCCGGTGAGCTGACCGGGGTGGGGATCACGCTGGGCATGGATCAAGAGACCAACGAGCTGGTGGTGATCTCCCCCATCGAAGGATCCCCCGCCGACCGGGCCGGGATCAAGTCCAAAGATGTAATCGTGCGCATCGACGACAAATCCACCGAAGGGATGGACACCAACACCGCCGTCAGCCTCATTCGCGGCGAGCCGGGCACACGGGTGCGGCTGACCATCCGCCGCGAGGGGGAAGGGCTGAAGGTGTTCGACCTGGTGCGGGAGAGAATTGAGCTGGCCACCGTGCGCTATGCGGTTCACCAGGAAAATGGCCTGCCCATTGGCTACATCCGCATCACCCAGTTTTCCGGCAATGCCGCCGACAAGGTGCGCCAGGCCATTCGCGAGCTGGAGAAACAAGGGGTGGCCGCCTATGTGCTGGATCTGAGGGCCAATCCGGGGGGGCTGCTCTACTCCAGCGCCGAGATCGCCCGCATGTGGATCGACCGGGGCAGCATTGTCTCGACGGTGAACCGGCAAGGGGAGCAGGATCGCCTCACGGCCAACAACAGCGCCCTCACCGACAAGCCTTTGGCTGTCTTGGTGGATGGAGGATCCGCCAGCGCCAGCGAGATCTTGTCGGGGGCTTTGCAGGATAACCGGCGCGCCGTGATCGTGGGCACGCAAACCTTTGGCAAGGGCCTAGTGCAGTCGGTGCATCCCCTCTCCGATGGGTCGGGCCTGGCGGTGACCATCGCCCGCTATCGCACCCCCAAAGGCACCGATATCGATCACAAAGGCATCACCCCTGACATTGTCGTGGAACTGTCCGAAGAAGATCTCAATCGCCTCAGCCGGGATCGCGAGTTGGTGGCGACTCCCGCCGACCCGCAATATGCCGCCGCTATCCAGGCCCTCCAGGCGCAGATCTCGGCCCGCCAGCAACAGGCCAAGGAGCCAATGCGTTCCTCTTCCCTCTAGCCAGCGTTGGGGCCCAGGCTGCGAGACCTTGCTGAGTAGCGGCCTTGCGCTGGCGAGCAGGCAGCAGCGCGGGCCGGAAGTTGTTTGCGGAGGCGGTGAAGCGCGATGGCGGGGTTGCAAGCTGTAGGATCCATCAACTTAGCCGGGCGGGATCTGCTCAAACTCAGCGACCTGAGCCCGGCGGAGCTAGCGGCCTTGCTGGTCCAAGCGGCGCAACTGAAGCGGGATCCCTATCGGGTGGATCTGCGCGGCCGGGTGCTGGGGCTGTTGTTTCAGAAGGCTTCTACCCGCACCCGCGTCAGCTTTACCGCTGCCATGGCCCAGTGCGGGGGCAGCACCCTAGATCTGGTGCCGACGGCGATGCAGATGAGCCGCGGCGAGCCTCTGCAGGATACGGCCCGCGTTCTCTCCCGCTACCTGGACGCCATTGCCATTCGCACCTACAACCAGCGGGAGCTGGAAATCTTTGCCGAATATGCCGAGATCCCCGTGATCAACGCCCTCACGGATCAGTTTCACCCCTGCCAAGTTTTGGCCGATCTGCTCACCATCCAGGAGAACTTCGGCCAACTGGCGGGCCTGACCTTGGCCTATTGCGGCGACGGCAATAATGTTGCCCATTCCCTGCTGCTGGGCTGTGCCATGAGCGGGATCCACATCCGCGTCGCCACCCCCCCCGGCTACGAGCCAGATGCGGCAGTAGTAGCAGAAGCGCAAGCCTTGGCCCAGGGATCGCAGGTGTGGGTGTTGCGGGATCCCTACGAAGCGGTCGCGGGAGCCCAGGTGGTCTATACCGACGTGTGGGCCAGCATGGGCCAAGAAGACCAGGCCGAGGCGCGCAAAGCCGACTTCCTGCCCTACCAGGTCAATGCTAAGCTGCTGAAACAGGCGGCTCGCGAGGCCATTGTGCTCCACTGCCTGCCCGCGCACCGGGAAGAGGAGATCACCGCCGAGGTCTTGGAGGGATCCCAGTCCCGGGTGTGGGATCAAGCAGAAAATCGCCTCCACGTGCAAAAAGCGCTCCTGATCCAACTGCTGGGGGCAGGGTGATGGCCCTCACCCCCGGCCCCAGAGGGGAGCCTGTCAACGGTTATTGGCAGGGCGGCGGGCAGCGATGGCCAGGCTGACGTTGGGCAGTCGCTGCAGGGTATCCATCACCTCCACCACCTTGCCGTGGGAGAGAGCCAAATCGGCGTTGATCACCACCAGGCGGCGCCCTTCAGCCGGCTTCTCGGCCAGGACGCGTTCCACCTCTGGGATCAGGGCGGCAAGATTGGCAATCGCCTTGCGGTTGACGGCAATTTGGCCTTCAGCGGTGATGCTCACCGTAACGTCTGGCTGGCGGCGGGCTTCGGCTGTGGAGGCCTCTGGCAAATTGACATCGAGGGCCTCCGAGCGGGTAAGCACCAGGCTGGCGATGACGAAAAACACCAAGATCGAGAAGATGACATCGATCAGGGGCACGATGTTGATCTCGCCGGATCGAAAGTTTTCTTCGGGGATGCGCATAGGCTAGGAGGGCTCAAGGGGGGAGTAGGGAGGAAGAGTGGAGCTGCCGCTGGGGCTGGGCTTGGCGTAAGAATACTGGGAAAGCTGTTGGGCTTGCATCTCTTGCCGCTGGCGATGCAGCAACTCCAGCTCGCCGCCGTACTCCTGGATCTTGGAGAGCTGCCGCAGGTACAGAGAGCGGAAGACGTTGGAGATTAGCAAGGTGGGAATGGCCACGATCAGCCCAAAAGCGGTCGAGTAGAGGGCTTCGGCGATCCCCTGCCCTACCCCTTGCGTATCGGTGCCGCCGATATCCCCCAGTTGGATGGAGCTGAGGATCTGGATGATGCCGGTAACGGTGCCCAGCAGGCCCAGGAAGGGGGCAACGGTAATGACGGTGTCGAAGACCGTATTGAAGCGCTTCAGCAGGGGCACCTCTGCCGCCAAGGCTGTCTCCAGGGCCAGCTTAAAATCTTCGGGGCTGGCTTCGTTCAGCTCCAGGCCGGCCAAAAAGATGCGGGCAATGGGGAGATCCGCATTTTGCTCCAGCAGGTACTGGGCAGCGCGTGGGTTGCGGCGGTACTGGCTCAGGGCTTGCCGCACCACCTCCTCCTGCCGGTGGGTGACTTTCCACCAAAACAAGGCCCGCTCGATGCAACAGGCCACCGAGAAGACTGAGAACGTCAACAGGGGGATGGAATAGTACCAACCCTGGATCAGGAGCTGCAAGACTCTATCCATACGATCCTAGTTACCCCCTTCTAGCGGCAATTCACGCTCATCTTGTCATAGCACTTTCTCGGCAGGGCTGGGATCCCTTTTGAGTGGCTGGAATTGCACCTTCTGGCATCCTGGATCATCCCACGTGAACCCCAGCCACCTCTCCGACCTCTCAGTAGTGGCAACAACCTCCTATCCCCCTCCCGGCAGGGGCGCTATGCTGGGGCGTGGGATCTCCACCTGTTGGGATCTCCTAGGCAACTCTGCTCTCTTGAGATCGCTAACAACCGATGTCTGCTCAGCCCTTCCCACCTTTGGCTCTCCTAAGTGTCTCCGATAAGACCGGCCTGATCCCGCTGGCCCAGGCCCTCGTGCAGGAGCACGGCTTTCAGCTGCTCAGCAGCGGAGGCACAGCCAAGGCGCTGTCAGAAGCTGGGATCCCGGTCACCCCTGTTTCGGAGCATACCGGCGCGCCGGAGATCTTGGGGGGACGGGTAAAAACGCTGCACCCCCGCATTCACGGGGGCATTCTGGCCCGCCTGGAGCGCCGCGAAGACCGGGCGGATCTGGAGGCGCTGGGGATCCCTCCCATCCAGTTGGTGGTGGTCAATTTCTATCCTTTCGAGCAGACGGTGGCCCGGGCAGGGGTGTCGCTGGAGGAGGCTTTTGAACAGATCGACATCGGCGGGCCGACGCTGGCGCGGGCGGCAGCCAAGAATTATCCCCACGTTACCGTGCTCACCGATCCCAGCCAGTACCCTCAGTATTTGCAATTGCTCTCTAGCCCCTCCAGCGAGGCGGAGCGGCTGGCCTTTCGCTTCCAGTGTGCCCGCCGCGCCTTCGAGCAGGTACTGGCCTACGACCGCGCCATTGTCGACTACCTAACTCGCTCAGAGCTGTCCCGCCCCTCTCAAGCTCCAGCTCCTGCAACCGCTGCCGAGCAGGTTTTTCAACTGCAAGGGATCCCTTGGCAACGCCTGCGCTACGGGGAAAATCCCCACCAAGCCGCCACCTGGTATGTGGTGGATGCGGCTGCTCCCGGCTGGCATCGGGCCAAACAGTTGCAGGGGAAGGAGCTCAGCTACAACAACCTGCTGGATCTAGAGGCGGCCCGCGCCCTGGCGGCAGAACTGAGCCTAGGGCTGGCCAACGGCCCTAGGCCAGCGGTGGCGGTGATTGTCAAGCACAACAACCCCTGTGGGGTAGCCGTTCGCCCAACTCTGGCTGCCGCTTTTGAGGCGGCTTTGGCCGCCGATCCCGTTTCCGCCTTCGGGGGCATTGTCGCCCTCAACCAAACCTTGGATGGGGAGGCTGCCCGGCGGCTGGCGGAGCCCTTTTTGGAATGCGTGGTTGTCCCGGACTGCACCCCCGAGGCGGCTGAGCAACTGGCAGCCAAAAAGAACTTGCGGCTTTTGGTTCTGCCGGACTTTGCGGTTGGGCCGGCCCAAACCGTTCGCACCCTGGCTGGGGGCTTCCTGGTGCAGGAGGCTGACTTGGCCCAGGGATCCGACCGCCGCCCGTCCTGGCGGGTGGTGAGCGAGCGCCAGCCGACACCGGAAGAGTGGGCGGATCTGGAGTTTGCCTGGACGGTCTGCAAACACGTGAAATCCAACGCCATCGTCGTTGCCCGGCAGGGGCAGACCCTCGGCATTGGCGCAGGCCAGATGAACCGGGTAGGCGCCGTCGAGATTGCCCTTCGCCAGGCCGGCTCGCAGGCAGCAGGAGCGGTTTTGGCCAGCGACGGCTTTTTCCCCTTTGCCGACAGTGTGGAGGCGGCAGCCCGTGCTGGGATCCGCGCCATCATCCAGCCGGGAGGCAGTCTCCGCGATGCCGATTCCATTGCTGCTGCCAATGCTGCTGGGATCGCCATGGTCTGCACTGGCATCCGTCACTTTTTGCACTAGGGCAGACCCCAGGCTCTGGCCCGCTCCGCCAGCCAGCCCTCAGCGCGCAGGTTCTCCAGCTCGCGGCGCACCCGCAGCCGCAATTCAGCATGCTCCAGCCCCTTGGGCAGGGCAATGCCCAGCCCCACCGCCGCCAACGGGGATCCCAAAAACTGAAACTGGGGGTGCTCCGCCAGCCACCCTGCCAGCACCGAGCGATCCGCTGCCCAGGCCTGCACCGCTCCCTTTAGGAGCAATTCCGCCCCTTCCCGGTAGGAATCCACCGCCACCAACTCAACCCCTGGGAGGTAGCGCTGGAGGTAAGGAATAGCAGCCGATCCGCGCAGGACGGCAATCCGCGCGCCGCCCACATCCGACCACCTTTCCCAGTTGTGGGAACGGGCCACAACCAAGCTGGGGCCATCCTGATAGTAGGGCGAGGTAAACTCCACTTGTCGCGCCCGATCCGGCGTAATGCCAAGCTGGGCAATAGCCAGATCTACCTCCCCAGCGGCCACTGCCTGCAGCCGCTTCACGTTGGCTACCGGCACCAGCTCCACCGCCTCCGCGGATCCCAAGAGCCGGGATCCCAGCTCGCGGGCCAGCTCGATCTCAAACCCCTGCAGCTTGCCCATGGGATCGCGAAAGCCCAACGGCCTCAGGTTGTCTTTGACCGCAATTCGCACCTGACCCGAACGCACAATCTCTGGCCAGGGGCGGGCAGCTGCAGGGATCCCCCTCCCCAAGCAAGCCAAGGCCAGGCCGGCTGCCATGCAAGACCTCTGGATTGCTGCGGCCAACGGAGACCGAGACCCCATCTCTTTAGGAGGCGCGGGCCTGGCGAGCTGCTTCCACCACTTGGGTAAAGGCTTCTGGATCCAGGAAGGCCAAGCGGGCCAGCATTTTGCGGTTCAGTTGGATATTGCCTTTTTTGAGGCCGTCGATGAACTCGCTGTAGCGCAGGCCCTGGGCGCGGGTGGCCGCGTTGATGCGGGCAATCCACAGGCGGCGAAAATCCCGCTTCTTGCGCCGGCGATCCCGGTAGGCGCTGCGCAGAGCCTTCATCACCTGCTGGTTGGCAGTGCGGAACAGCTTGGAGCCGGCTCCTCGAAAGCCTTTGGCTAGCTTGAGGATCTTCTTACGACGCTTGCGGGCAACATTGCCGCGTTTGACTCTCATGGCAGTAACCCAATACAGACGGATATAGAAGTTGGCGAGCCCCCGGCAAACCTTGAGACTTCAACCCGTCCCCAACGTGCCGAGGCGTCGGGGAAGCGGCGCGTAGCGCGAACAGGACCCAGCTAGTGGGTGTTGGGCAGCATCAGGCGCAGATTGGCCAGATCCTGCTTGCTTACCAGGGCTACACCTGCCAGCTTGCGCTTACGGTTGCTGGTTTTGTGCTCAAGTAGGTGGTTGTGCCCGGCCCGGCGGCGCATAAACTTGCCGCTGCCGGTGAGGCGAAAGCGCTTGGCGGCTGCCTTGCGAGTTTTGATTTTGGGCATGGCAGTACCCCCAGAATGGGTGGGGCTGGAGAAAAGGTCACAGCCTCCCAGCATAGAGCAGGAAAGTCCAAGAAGGCAAATGCTGCCACCGGTCTTGGCTGCCCACATTTGCTCAGAGGCACTCAAAGACAGCCCTCCCGTGGCTCCAAGAGCAGCACTTGCCAGCGCAGCAACTGCTGCAACTGCGGCCAGCCCAGGGGAGACTCCAGGCTGTCTTGAAGGGCTTGGACGGTGCGGATCCCGTCCACCTGCTGCAGGAAGGCGAAGGCTTCCTCGCTGAGGGAGATTGCCTCGTAGGCGTAGTTGAAGATGCTCCGGCCCGGCCACAGGCCTAGACATGGGCTGAGGTGGGCAACAGCCGAGGCCACCGCCTCCGGACTGGTCCATTCCCAGCGGGGGAGGGGAGGCTTGCCGAGGAAGAGCTCGTAGTGGGCCACCACCGGATCCAGCAGCTCGATCAGGCGGTAGCGCTCCGGCTCTGGCAGTTGAGCCGCCTGGGCCAGCAGGGCCTCATCCTGGCCCAACACCCGTTCCAGCCGCCAGAACTCCGGGTTGGAAAAGCGCAAAAACTGCAGCCCGGAGGCGCGGATCAGCTCAAACAGGGTCTCAATGTTGTAGTCCACTTCCTGCGGGTGCAGGTACATGTCGGCAAAGCATTCGTCGTCCACGTTCTCAACGGCCCAGCGGGCGCGTTCCTGCTGCTGGATGCGGTTGCTCTCCGGCAAAATCCGGAAGAGGCGGCGGCCTACCTGTAGCCCTTGTTGCAGGTGTTCTGCGGAAGCCAGGGGCTGGTGTTCGGAGCCGGCGACCAGTAGGCGGATGGCCTTTTGCATCAGGCGAATTTCGTGGCGGCCCAGCTCGCCATAGACAAACAAATGCAGGATCCCGCCAGGGGCCAATTTGCTCGCCAGCGCCTGCAGCCCCGCCAGCGGATCCGGCAGGTGGTGGAGCATGCCCACGCAGTTGATGAAGTCGAACTGCCCCGGCAGTTGGTCGATGTCGTAAACGTTGAGCTGGCAAAACTGCACCGGCGGCGCCTGGGAAGCCCGGCAGCGGGCCTTGGCAATCTCCAGGGCGCGGCCGCTTAGGTCAAAGGCCCAGATCTCCGCTTCCGGGTTTTGGTGGGCGATGTATTCTGTCCCTACCCCAGAGCCGCAGCCGGCATCCAGGATGCGCACCTTGCGCCGGCCCGGATGGGATCCGGTGCAAAAAGCATAGGCCTGGGGCCAGCTCCAGCGCCAGTTCCACCCCGGCGGGGGAACGGTGCCGATGGGCTGTGGTGGGAAGGGGTAGAGGTCGTAGAGCTGCCGCACTTGCTCAAGGATCTGTTCGGCGTTGCGGGACTGCATAGGCTCTCCGGCCAGACTATCCAGACTATAGTGACGATATCCCCCTCACGAGATGTTCTGCCGCCCCCTATGGCTGTTCGCTCCTCTCACCCGTTGCAAGCTGGCCTCACCTTCGATTGGCTCAAACTGAGGGCTGAGCTCAAAAAAATTCTCGATCCCCGGCGGGTGATCAGCAGGCCGGAGGAGCTGCTGGTTTACGAGTGCGACGGGCTGACCAGCTACCGGCAAAGGCCGGCTCTGGTGGTGTTGCCGCGCACCACGGAGGAGGTGGCGCAGGTGGTGAAGCTGTGCAGCCGCTACCAGGTGCCCTTCGTGGCGCGGGGATCCGGCACCGGCCTTTCGGGAGGGGCGCTGCCGCTGGAAAATAGCGTCGTCATCGCCACCACCCTGATGAAACAGATCCTGGAGATTGACCTAGACAACCGCTGCATGGTGGTGCAGCCGGGAGTAATCAACGCCTGGATTACCCAAGCGGTGGCCGCCCAGGGCTATTTTTATGCGCCGGATCCCTCCAGCCAGTCGGTTTGCTCCATCGGCGGCAATGTGGCGGAAAACTCCGGCGGCGTCCACTGTCTCAAGTACGGGGTGACGGCCAACCACATCCTCGGCCTGACGGTGGTGCTGCCGGATGGGGAAGTGGTGCGCTGGGGGGGCAAGATCCCGGAGATGCCCGGCTACGACTGGGTGGGCCTGTTCGTCGGCTCCGAGGGCACTCTGGGCATTGCTACCGAGATTACCCTGCGCTTGCTCAAGGCGCCGGCCCAGGTGCAGGTTTTGCTGGCGGATTTTGACAGCGTCGAGGCGGCAGGAGCCACCGTTTCCGACATCATCGCCGCCGGGATCATCCCCGCCGGCCTGGAGATCATGGACAACTTCAGCATCAATGCTGTGGAGGATGTGGTGCAGTTGGGCTGCTACCCGCGGGATGCGGCAGCCATCTTGCTGGTGGAGGTGGACGGGCTGGAGCTGGAGGTGGAGGAAGTCGGCCAACAGGTGAGGGCGCTCTGCTTGAAAAACGGGGCCCGCCAGGTGCAGGTGGCCGTCGATGCAGAAGAGCGGGCACGGCTGTGGAAGGGGCGCAAGGCGGCCTTTGCCGCCATGGGCAAGCTCAGCCCCAACTACTACGTCCAGGATGGGGTGATCCCCCGCAGCCAGCTAGCCTATGTCCTCAAAGAAATCGAGCGCCTCAGCCGCCAGTACGGCTACCCGGTGGCCAATGTGTTCCACGCCGGCGACGGCAACCTCCATCCGCTGATTCTCTACGACGAGTCGGTGCCGGGATCCCTGGAGCAGGTGGAGAAGCTGGGGGGTGAGATCCTCAAGCTCTGCGTGCGTCTAGGAGGCAGCATCTCTGGCGAGCATGGCATCGGGGCCGACAAGCGCTGCTACATGTCGGAGATGTTTACGCCCACGGATTTGGAGAGCATGCAGTGGGTGCGGCAGGTGCTCGACCCGCAGCGCCTCGCCAATCCCGACAAGATCTTTCCCACCCCCCGCACCTGCGGCGAGGCGGCCCACGCCCACCGGCAGCCGGAATGGCAAGGGATCCCGGTCTTCTAGGTGGCCTGGCGCTGCTGCTGCAGCTCGGCAAAGGCCTGGGCAAAGTCCTCCTGGCGGATGACCAGGGTCTTGGGATCCACCGACTCGGCAGTGGCCCGGTGGCGGCGAATGGCGGCAATTGCCGCCCGGTTGCTCAAGAGAGCCAGATCGGCGCCGCTCCAGCCTTCCGTGCGCTCAGCCCATCCTTCCAGATCCACATCCGGCCCCAGGGGGCGCTTGCGGTTGTGCACGGCCAAGATCTCCCGCCGCCCGGCCCGATCCGGCAGCTCCACACTCAGGTGCAGCTCCAGCCGGCCGGCGCGGGTGAGGGCGGGATCCAAGCTGGCTTTGCGGTTGGTGGCGGCCACCACCAACACCCCCTGGCTGGGGCGGATCCCGTCCAGTTCGGCCAGCAGTTGCCCCAGAACGCGGTCGCTGACGCCGCTATCGCCGGAGTAGCTGCCCCGCGCCGGCGCCAGGGTGTCGATCTCGTCGATGAAAATCACGCAAGGAGCGCACTGGCGGGCGCGGGCAAAGAGCTCTCGCACCGCCTGCTCGGAGGATCCCACCCATTTGCTCAAGAGCTCTGGGCCGGAGACGGCGATGAAGTTGGCCTTGGCCTGGGAGGCAATCGCCTTGGCCAGCAGGGTCTTGCCGGTGCCGGGAGGGCCGCTGAGGAGGATCCCTTTGGGCGCTTGCGCCTGGGCCTGCTCGTACAGCTCCGGGTGCAGCAGGGATCCCTCGATGGCCTCCTGCAGAACCTGCTTGGCCTGCTCCAGGCCGCCGATCTGATCCCAGCTCACCTGGGGCGACTCGATTTCCACTGAGCGCAACACCGCCGGCTTCACCTGTTGCAGGGCCTGCTGAAAGTCCGCCGCCGAAACTGTCAAGGAGTCGGGGATGGGGGATCCCAGATCCGGCACCTGCCGCCGCAAGGCCGCATAGGCTGCCGCCTGGCACAGGCCGCGCAGATCTGCCCCCACAAAGCCCAGCGTCTGATCCGCCAGGCTGTCCAAGTCCACATCTTCTGCCAGCGGCATGCCGCGGGTGTGGATGGCCAAGATCTCCCGCCGCCCCTCCCGATCCGGCACCTTGAAAATGACCTCGCGGTCGAAGCGGCCCGGTCGCCGCAGCGCCGGATCCAGGGCCTCGGGCCGGTTGGTGGCCGCCAGCACCACAACACCTTTTTGGGCCACAAAGCCGTCCATCAGCCCCAGCATTTGAGCCACCAGGCGCTTTTCCACCTCTCCCTCGACGGCGGCGCGGTTGGGCACAAGGGCGTCGATTTCGTCGATGAACACCAGACAGGGGGCCGACTTGGCCGCCTTTTCAAATACCTGCCGCAGGCGCGCCTCCGCCTCCCCATAGTACTTGCCGATCAGCTCCGGGCCGACGAGGGCAATGTAGTTCACCCCCAGGCTCTCGGCCAAAGCGCGGGCCGTCAGGGTCTTGCCAGTGCCAGGGGGGCCAACCAACAGCACGCCACGGGGCGGCTCCAAACCCAACTTGGCCAGCAGATCGGGCCGCTTGAGGGGGATCTCCACCAGCTCCCGCAAAGCTTGCAGTTGTTCCTTCAACCCCCCCACATCCTTGAGGCGCGGTCCCGGCCAGGTGTCTGGGCTGCCGGGGGGGTCGGCGACAGTGGCCTCAGGCGTAGGGTCAGCCTTGGGCGGCTCGCGCCAGCCTGACGTGGACATCACCTGAGGCTCGCTGCTCCAGGAGGGATCCCCCGTCTGGGCACTGCGGCGGCGGGGGATAGAACCAGAAGGGGGGATGGAGCTGCCCAGGGATCGGGCCTGGATGCGCACTTCGGTTCGCAGCCCCCCCGTGTTTTTTTTCTCGTCCAGCTTCTGGGCTAGCTCGATGAGCTGCTCAATACCCTGGATAAAGTCGCTTAGATCCGCCACAGCCCGGGTTTTCCGTCTACAAATGACCCACCAACAGAGGTTTTAGCCCATCCCTTGCCGGCTGAGGCTCTCCCCAGTAAGCCAGGGATCCGGCGCCGGCAAGCTTTCTGGTCAGCCCACAGCCTAGAGAGAGCGGGATTCAGCCACAGCCGAGATGGGGGAAGGGCTGGCGGAGAGCTTGCGCACCTCGGAGCAGAAAGAGGCCATGCTGAAGCCGCCGAAGCGCTTGACGGTGCTGGCCCGCAGGCGCAGGTTGGGGCTGGCAAACCAGATGCGCTCCTCCGACTCGGTCATCTCGTACTCGGTGTAGAGGGTGAGGGCGCCGTCCGATCCCATGACGTAGGTGCCGGCCACCGGCACTTTCTCGGCATAGCCCTGATCCCGCAACAGTTGCCCCCGCATGGGGTTGTCGGGATCGGGAATGGGAACCAGCACCACATCGCCTTTGTACTCTTCGTTGTCCCACTCCTGCTCCCCATTCCACTGCACTCGCGCCGCCCCCACGGCCCGCCGTGGATCCACCTTGAACAGCTCACAAACCTGGATAACTGCCGGATCGGCGGGCGAAAGGGTAGCAATTTGCATCCGCGATCTCCCCCCCTCAGAGCGGCGAAAGGCCAAGTGATGGCTGGTACGCTGACACATCCACTCGCCAGCGCTGAGGGCAAAAAACTCCATTACGGTCATCATGGCCGACGCGGATCCTCCTCGATAACAACCGAAATTTGCCGATTCTAACTTGCGCTGTAGCCGTAGATTGGCTCTTGCCGGCTCTGCTGTTCGCGCCAAAACTGCTCGGCAAAAGCCACCGTCGGGTGGAGGGGGGCGCGGGGTTTGCTGCGCAGAACCATGCCCGCCTCTTCGGGCGTGCGGTTGCCCTTGCGCTGGTTGCAGCGCTCGCAGGCAGTCACCACATTGTCCCAAGTGTGGGATCCCCCGCGAGAAAGAGGCACGACATGATCCAGGGTTAGGTTGTGGGTGCTGCCACAGTACTGACAGGTGTGGTGATCCCGCCGCAGAACCTCCCGCCGGTTAACAGGGGGCACTCGCCAGGCCCGCTCTTTGCCCTTGATGGTCAGGCGGATGTGCTCGGGCACCTCGATCACCTGGCTGGGGGAGCGCACTTTCCATACCGGCACATTCATCATCGCCAGCGGCTCTGCCTTGCCCGTCAGCAGCAGCACAATCGCCCGCCTAATGTTGACCCGGCTAATGGGCAAGTAGTTTTGGGAGAAGACAACGATCGACTGTTCCAGGACGTGGGTAGCAGCAGTCATGACTTAGCTCTTCCATTTGCCGCCATTGTCCTGAGAAATCCGGCGAATGACAAGGTTTTCCCGCAGTGGGCACCATCCAGGCGGATCCCCACCGTTCAACATTCCAGAGTTTCTGACGATCGGGAGCCGGACAGATGGGCTAGTATCCGGGTGATGGTCGGATCCCGTGCCTCCCATGACCTACCCGCTGCATATCGCCTTGGTTTGGCACCAACACCAGCCCCTCTACAAAAGTCCGATAGCGGGTAAATATCGCATGCCTTGGGTGCGCCTACACGGGATCAAAGACTACCTCGACTTGGTTCTGCTGCTGGAGCGCTATCCTCGCCTGCACCAAACGGTCAACCTGGTGCCCTCTCTGATTGTGCAAATCGAAGACTACGTGGCCGGCTCCGCCTTCGATCCCTATTTGGAGCTGACTTTATCTCCTGTCGAAAAGCTGACCCCGGAGCAGCGGCGCTTCATTGTCGAGCGTTTCTTCGACAGCCATTACCCCACCATGATTGAGCCCTATCCCCGCTACCGCCAGCTCTACGAACAGCGGGAATCGCAGGGGATCAACTGGTGCCTACAGTACTGGACACCGCAAGACTTCAGCGACCTGCTGGCCTGGCACAACCTCTCCTGGTTCGATCCCCTCTTCCACGAGGATCCCGAGATCGAGGGCTGGATCAAGATGGGATCCGGCTTTACCCTGGCGGATCGGCAGCGGATCTATGCCAAGCAGCAGCAGATCCTGGCCGCCATCTTGCCCCAGCACGCCAAGCTGCAAGAGAGCGGCCAACTGGAGCTGACCACCAGCCCCTACACCCATCCCATCTTGCCCCTGCTGGTGAGCGAGCGCTCGGCGCGGGTGGCTCGGCCCGGCTTGCCCCTGCCCCGCTACCCCTTCCACTGGGAGCAGGATGTCCACAGCCAACTGGAGCGGGCCAAGCAGATCTACCGGGAGCGCTTTGGCCGCGAGCCGCGGGGTCTGTGGCCTTCGGAGCAATCCGTGAGCCCGGCCATTGTCCCCATCGTGCAAAAGCAGGGTTTTGAGTGGATCATCTCCGACGAGGGCGTGCTGGGCTGGAGCCTGGGCCAACCCTTTCATCGCGACGGGCAGGGCCATATCCTCGAGCCGGAAAAGCTCTATCGGCCCTACCGTCTGGAGAGCGAGGCAGGGGATCTGGCCATTGTCTTTCGGGATCACCGCCTCTCCGATTTGATCGGCTTCAGCTACAGCGCCATGCCCGCCGATGCTGCCGCCAAGGATCTCATCGGCCACCTGGAGAGCATCCGCAACCGCCTGCCCCAGGAACAGCCCTGGCTGGTCACCATCGCCCTAGATGGGGAAAATTGCTGGGAGTACTACCCCCAAGATGGCCGGCCCTTCCTGGAGAACCTCTATGCCCGCCTCAGCCAGCACCCGGCGCTGCGCTTGGTGACGGTTTCGGAGTTTTTGGACCAGTTTCCCCCTACGGAGTTTCTGCCAGCCGAACAACTGCACAGCGGCTCCTGGATTGAAGCTGACTTTACCACTTGGATCGGGGATCCCGTCAAAAACCGCGCCTGGGAGCTCCTGGCCCAAGCCCGCCAGGTCATTCAGGATCACCCTCACGCCAATCCCGAAGCCTGGGAAGCCCTCTGGGCCGCCGAGGGATCCGACTGGTTCTGGTGGTTTGGGGCGGGCCATTCCTCGGCCCACGATGCCGTTTTCGACCAGTTGTTTCGGGAACATCTGCAGGCCCTCTACACCGCTTTGGGAGAGGCCGTGCCGGCAGTGCTGCAGTTCCCTCTCGAGGATCACGATGGGCTGGGGGATCGCCTGCCGCAAGGATTTATCCACCCGGCCATCAACGGCCGCCCCGCCGAACGGGAGTGGAGCCAAGCCGGGCGGGTGGAGATCGGCGCCGCCCGCGGCACCATGCACCGCAACAGCGTCGTCCGCCGCCTCTGGTACGGGTTCGATCACTTCAACCTCTACCTGCGGCTGGATTTTAACTCGGTGGTGCAGCGGCCCAAGCAACTGCAGGTGCTGTGGTTTTACCCCAACTGCGTCACCGTCAACAGCCCCATTCCCCTCCAAGGGTTGCCGGCAGAAGCCCCCCTCAACTACCACTACCGCCACCTGTTGAAGCTATCGCTGCCGCCCCCCGGCACCGGCCAGCATCCCGCCCCTGTCGAGGCTCAGCTCTTGCAGGCAGGGGAGTACCACACCTGGCACGCCATCAGCCACCAAGTGAAAGCGGTGGTGGATGCCTGTTTGGAGGTGGCTATTCCTTGGAGCAATCTGGGCGCCCAGCCGGGACAAGAGCTGCAGTTCGTCATCGTGGCCGCCGATGGCGAGACCTTCCAGGAAGGGATCCCGCCCAAGGCCACCATCGCCCTGCGCAGGCCTTGAGCGGCTGGCCGTTGATCCTTAGAATCTCTGGTTATGCAGCGCGACCTCTACCCGCCCATCGAGCCTTACGATCACGGCTTTCTCCCCGTCTCTTCCCTGCACACCCTCTACTACGAGCAGTGCGGCAACCCAGACGGGAAGCCGGTGGTGTTTTTGCACGGAGGGCCCGGCGGCGGCATCGATCCCCTTTACCGGCAGTACTTCGAGCCCAGCCGCTGGCGGGTGGTGCTGTTCGATCAACGCGGCTGCGGCAAGAGCCGCCCCTACGCCGAGCTGCGGGAGAACACCACCTGGGATCTGGTGGCCGATATCGAAAAGCTGCGCCGGCACCTGGGCATTGAGCGCTGGTGGGTGTTCGGGGGCAGTTGGGGCAGCGCCCTCGCCTTGGCCTATGGGCAAACCCACCCCCAATCCTGCCTGGGGTTTATCTTGCGGGGCATTTTTCTGCTGCGCTCGTTTGAGATCCGCTGGTTCTACCAGTCGGGGGCCAGCTACCTGTTCCCCGATGCTTGGGAACATTACCTGGATCCCATCCCCCCCAACGAGCGGGATGACCTGCTGGCAGCCTACCACCGCCGCCTCAACGACCCCGATCCCCAGGTGCGCCTGAGGGCGGCCCGCGCCTGGGCCATCTGGGAGGCCAGCACCAGCAAGTTGATCCCCAGCCCTGAGCTCATCGAGCGCTTTGGCCGGGAAGAGTTTGCCGAGGCCTTTGCCCGCATCGAGTGCCATTACTTCGTCCACGGCGGCTTTCTGGATCCTGAAGATCAGCTCCTCAGGGGGGTGGAGCGCCTGCGCCATCTGCCGGCTGTCATTGTCCAGGGGCGCTACGATGTGGTCTGCCCCCCCATTTCCGCCTGGGAACTGCACCAGGCCTGGCCAGAGGCGGAGTTTCATCTCATTCCCGATGCCGGCCATTCCATCACCGAGCCCGGGATCCGCACCGCCCTGCTGCAGGCCACCGATCGCTGCGTTGGTCTGTGAGCCGCTGAGATAGGCCGGGTTGAGGATCCCAAGAGCTTGAAGAATTGCTACAGAAATGCCGGCAAAACCTTGGGATCTAGCCCCAAAGCACGGCCAAGCCTATCGACAGTTGGCGATTTTGGGTTTATCACTGAGGGAAGGGCGGTGCAAGCTGCCCGGTTGATGGCTTCCGCTGTCTCTCTCGGGCTGGTCGATCCATCCCAATGCTTTTGCGGATCTCAACTTGTTATTCTTCGCCGTTTCCAGGCTCGAACTATGCAGAAACCGAACACTCTGTTCAAGCTTGCCCTCGCCCTGCCCGCCTCCCTCCTGCTGGCAGATGCTGTTGTGGCCTACCCCTGTGACTCGGTTGGGGGTGAAGCTTACAACTTCTACAGCCCCACGGTTCAGGTTGACAGTTTCGGGGCTCAGGTGTCGCCTGCTGTCGTAGGCAACGGTTTCATCGGGGTTGCCATCGAAACGGTGGATGGACAGCCGGCTCAAGGCGCTATCAGCCGTCGCCTGTTCGGCCCTGCGCCTCGAGTTCAAGGGGTGCAGGTGGTTGGCCTGCTCCAGGATGGCCCGGCTCAACGAGCGGGTCTGGCCCAGGGGGATATTTTGATTGGGGTGGACGGGCAGCGGGTCACCTCGGTGCAACATGTGCAGCAAATTATCCAAAACACCCCCGTGGGCCAGCGGGTACCCATTACCTTCCGGCGCGGCGGACAAGTGCTATCGACGGTGGTTGTGGTCGGCGATGGCCGTGTGTTGCGCCCCTTGATGCTGCAGCAGCAGTGAGTGTTGCCAGGGATCCCTTGCTGAGCTCTCTGTGACTGCTGGACTAGGGACAGAGTGGGCAGTTTGGGTGGTTTGCGGCCTCAATGGGCTGCTGTTTTTAGCCTTGCTTGCCCTGATTCCTGTCCTCTTGAACCTGCGGTCGGCGCTCTGGGTTACGGAGCGGGCTATGGCTGATTGGCGGGAAGCCGCTGAGCGGGCTTTGGCTCCCACGCCGGCTGAGTTGCTGCGCCTGCGGGATCGGCTGCGGGAGAATCGCCATACCCTCGACCGCTGGCAGCGCCGTCTGCAGTTTTGGCAAGGGATCCGCAGGGTGGCTGTTTGGCTGGGGCGCAGGCTGTGAGGGGCATGGATACCCATCCCATCCGGCTGCAGGTGATGGCCAATGCGCTGGCGGGGATCGCCGAGGAGATGGGGGCGCGCCTCATCCGCGGTTCTTACTCGGCCAACATCAAGGAACGGCGGGATTGCTCGACAGCCCTGTTCGACGCCCAAGGGGCCTGTATTGCCCAGGCGGCCCACATTCCAGTTCACCTGGGAGCTCTCTCGGAGGCGGTGCGGGCGGTGGTGGCAGCCGGCCCGCGGCCCGGCGATGTGTTCGTCCTCAACGATCCCTACCAGGGGGGATCCCATCTGCCGGATATCACGGTGGTTACGGCCATCCCCGGCCTGCGGGATCCAGAACAGGTCTGTGCCTATGCGGTGAACCGCGCCCACCATGCCGATATTGGGGGGATGCGCCCCGGCTCCATGCCCGCCGACTCTACGGAAATCTGGCAGGAGGGGCTGGTGATCCCGCCGCTACGGCTGGCCCAGATGACCTCGACAGGGGAGCTGCGCTGGCAGGAGGATCTGCTGCGCCTGATCCTGGCCAATGTGCGCAACCCTGAGCAGCGGCGGGGAGATTTGCAGGCCCAGGTGGGGGCCAGCGCCGTGGGGGTGAGCCGGTTTGGCGAGCTGCTGGCCCGGTTCGGGGAAGAGGAGGCCTGGCAGTTGATTGCCGGGGTGATCGCCTACAGCCGACGGCGGATGCAGGCCCAGATCCGCGCTCTGCCCGATGGGATCTACACCGCCTGCGACTACCTGGAGGGCTACGGGGATCCGCCCGCGCCCATTGAGATCCGGGTGCAGGTAGAGGTCAAGGGGGAGAGGCTGCGGGTGGACTTCGCCGGCACAGCCCCGGCCACCGCGGGGAACCTGAACGCGCCTCTGGCCGTGACCCGCTCGGCGGTGCTCTTTGCCCTGCGCTGCCTGTTGGATCCCACTGCCCCCAGCAATGTCGGCCTGGAGGATCCCATCGAGATTGTGGCCCCGCCCGGCTGCCTGGTCAATGCCCAATTTCCGGCGGCGGTGGTGGCCGGCAACGTGGAAACCTCGCAGCGCATTGCCGATGTGGTGTTCAAAGCCCTGGCCCCGGTGGCCGGATCCCGTGCCATCGCCCAGGGGCAGGGCACCATGAACAACTGCGTGCTGGGCAACCGCCACTTCACCTACTACGAAACCCTGGGGGGCGGCCAGGGGGCCAGCCAGCAGCGACCAGGCCTGGATGGGGTGCACGTGGGCATGAGCAATACCCTCAACACCCCCATCGAAGCCCTGGAGCTGGAGTATCCCCTGCGGGTGCTGCGCTACGAGTTGCGCCCAGATTCCGGCGGCCATGGCCGCCAGCGGGGCGGGTGGGGGCTGATCCGCTCCATCCAGACCTTGCAAGATTGCACCCTCTCCCTGCTCACCGACCGGCGCCACCATGCCCCGCAAGGGGAAGAAGGCGGCGAACCTGGCCAGCTGGGGATCAACCTCGTCAACGGGAATCCCTTGCCCAGCAAGATCAGCCGCCCCCTGAAAGCCGGCGATGTGCTCACCCTCTACACCCCTGGCGGCGGGGCTTGGGGGTCCAGCGAGGAGGAGCAGGCACCCGAACCCACATAGCGCAGGCGAGCGAGAAACAACTGCTCGCAGCGGCGGAGCACATCATCGCGGCTGGCGAAGTGCTCCAGCCTTTGCACTTCTTGACCCTTCTCAAACAAAATTAAGGTCGGCAGCGAGCGCACCCGATAGCGGCGCGGCAGCCAAAAATTGTCGTCCACATTCACCCGCAGCACCTTGACCGCGCCGCCCCACTCTGCTGCGAGACGGTCGGTAATCGGCTGAATGAAGCGACACAGGCCACACCAAGGGGCACCAAAATCCACCAACACCAACCCGTCACTTGTCAAAAGTTCTTGATTAAAAGCATCTAAAGCAACTTGCAAGTTCATCACTCCCAGACTAAAGAAGTTGTTTGGGATCATGCTACCAGGCAACCCCGCTGGCTGCAGAAACCATTTGCGGATGAAAGGCATAAAGAATCACAACAAAGCTGAACACCCCCAGATAGGCCCAGCGCAGAAACTCTCGCGGTTGCAGGTGTTGTCGCCGCTGCAGAATGGCCAAGCCGGGGATCACAGAAGTACGGGCCTTGAGATCGCGGAAGGCCTGGCCGTATTTCCGCTCCAGACGGTGATCCCCGTGCCAGACGGCGAACAGGTGGTAGGCCACCAGCCCCAGGGAAGTGACCAGCATAAAACTGGAGCCAATCCAAAGGGAATGGGCCACACACCAGATCACCTGGCCCACCATTTGGGGGTGGCGGGTGATGCGGATGATCCCGGTCTCAAACAGGTGAATCTCCGGCTTGTGAATGGCAGCAATCTCCAGTAAGTTGAAGGTAGCCGGATACAAAAAGAAAAACGAGAGCGCCGACAAAAGAACAACGGTGGTGTGAATGCCGGGGACAGCATGGAGATCCCAGAGGATCACCCCGTCGTAGCGATGGTTCAAAAAGTAGATCAGCAACAGCGGAGCCAAGCTGAGGCTGACCAGCGCAAAAAGAAGGCGGTACAGACGGGATCCCAGCCAAGCTTCCCCCCAGGGGCGCAAGTGGGCCAGCCCACTGTGAGCACAGGCAAACCCCAAGATCATGCCCAACATGATCGCGTGGGATCTGTACCGGGCGAGCTCCGGCAGCAAGTGGTTGAAGAAAGTGGACAGCATCTTTTCGATGGCTCCTCTTCCGGTGTCGCTGTGACTTATGCTTAAAGATAAGTTACATTGGGCAACCTTCCGATGCTGAAACCTTTTTTTCTACGTTTTCTCGGCCTGCTCCTCTCGGTCACCCTGATGCTGGGCTGGGCGACCGCAAGCGCTCAGGCGGCCCGCCTCACCGGCAAGTACTACGAAGACAGCATGACCCTGATCCAAACCCTGCGCACCGTTCTCTCGGAAGCGGATCCCGTGATGAATCCAGAGGAGGCGCAGGTGGAAGCGATGGAGGCCATTCAAGAATTTGCAGGGCGCTACCATGGCCATCGCTACGACAAGCTGCAATCCTTTACGACTCTGCGCACCGTGTTCAACACCGTGGCCTCCCACTACCGCACCTCCAAGCGGCCTCTTGACCCAGAGAAGGTGGAGCGGGTGCTGATGCAACTGGATCGCGCTGAGCTGGCCTTGCGCCGCGAAGGTTAAGCTTTTCAGATCTCCCAGATCCAAATCACTGGGCGAGGCGCAGGATTACCTTGATGACAACCCGGTGGAGGCTGCTTTCGCCAAGCTCCAGATCGCCCCCCATTTCTCTCAGGAGCCGTTCGCTCACCCGCCAAGCAGCGCAACCCTTTGTTTGGATGGGCACATGGCACCGCCCTTCCAGATTCCACTCCAGGCACAGGCGCCCCTCCGCTGCTGCGATGGGATAGAGGTGTAGAGCCATCGAACCATAGCGTAGGGTGCGAATACCCCAGCGACACACCCCCAGCAGAGCCTGCACCAAACCGTGGGGATCCGCCCAAACCATAAGGCTGTCCGGGAGGGCGGGCAGCTCAGAGGCAGAAGGCGGTTGTAGGATCGGCCATTCGTAGCGAATGCCCTGATCCTGGGCCTGTAGGCGAGTTAGGCTGTACACATCCTGAAGGAGGGGACGGAGTCGGGTCGGCTTCGGTTGCAAGGGTTGAATGGGCAGGTCGTGGCGGGCCAGGCGGCTGTACTCCTCGAGCAACTGGATCAGGCGCTCCACCGCTTCTTTGGCACTTTGAAGGTACTCCCGCTCTTCTTCGCGGGAATCGCACAGATCGGACAGCACCAACTGCAGGGATCCCATCTGGCTGCTGAGGGGGTTGCGCAGCTCGTGGCCAATGCTGACGAGCAGCTCCTGCTGAAAGGCGCGCATCACCTCCGAGCGCTCAAACGCAAACTGCCAATCCACCGCCTCTTGCCTGACGGCAGCAGCGGCCTGCTGGGAGGGAGGATCGGGTTTTGCTGCGGGCAAGGGTTTCCTCCAGAGGTACTTCGGACAAAAGGTAGGAGATCCCGTTGATGTTCGAAGCAGGGCGTTCGGATGGAGAGCCTTGGGTTTTAGCTAGTTTGACAACGGCGCGCTCCTGGATCCTACCTTTTTCTTCCCAACTTTCTAGCCGACGAAGTGGGCGCTGACCACCCGCTCAATTCCGGCCAAATCCCGGTGGACTTGGATCTGCTGATAGCCGCCTCTGGCCTGCAACTGCTCCGCCACCCAAGGGGCTTGGCCTTGCATCACCTCCACCGCCCAAAAGGAGTTGGGGGCCAAGTAATCCGGTGCTTTTTGAATCAAAAGCCGCAAGTGCACCAGCCCATCTTCCCCGCCATCGAGGGCCTGTCGTGGCTCGTGCAGCCGTACCTCGGGCATGAGGTAGGCCAGCTCCCCGGTGGGGATATAGGGCGGGTTGGAAACCAGGCCACGCAGCCGACCTCGCCAGGGATCCAAAGGCGCAAACCAGGATCCCTGTAACAGCTTCACCCGTTCCTGCAGATGATAGTCCGCCACATTGGCTGCCGCAACGGCCAAAGCCTCTGGGCTCACGTCCACCGCTAGAAGCTGCAACTGGGGATGCCCCTGGGCCAAAGCGATGGCAATGGCCCCGCTGCCGGTGCCCAGGTCGGCAAAAGGGGATCCCGGCGGCAGCAGGTTAGACTGCAACCAAAGGGAGGCTTGCTCCACCAGCAGCTCGGTCTCCGGGCGCGGGATCAACACCGCTGGCGTTACCCGCAAGCTCAAACCTGCCCACTCTACCCTTCCCAGCAGGTACTGCAGGGGGATGCGCTCTGTCAGCCGGCGCCGCCACAGCTCCTCTACCTCCGCCAGCGGATCCCCCTGCAGCGTCGGGGGCCGACCCAGCAAGCGCTCCAACGATCCCCAGCCCAGCCGTTCCCTAAGCAGAAGTTCCACCTCCTGAGGAGGGATGCCGGCGGCTTGCGCCGCCTGCAGAGCCTGGGCACGCCAGGCCAGCAATTGCTGCACCAGCGCAGAGGGGGATCCCATCAGGAGCTAGGTCAACGCCGCTGAGGCTGGGGAGTGGCAGGTGGATTGGGCTGGGGAGTGGCAGAGCGAATTAACGATTGCACGTACTCCAGCGACGCGCGCGGCGGAATGAAAGCGATCTTCTGCACATCCTCCTGGGCGTCAGGGGCTAACATGCGCTCCACCACGATGGCCAGGGAAGTGACCTCGATCTGGGTTTTGCCGACCACCTCGGGGTTCTGCGCCGCCGCCCGGTCTAAAGCCCCCTTCAGGTCGTTGCGGTCGAAGAAGAAAGGCACCACCTCCTGGCCATCCTGCTCGATGGTCAGCAACCCCTCTCCCGAGCGGCCATAGAACAGCGGCACGCCGATCACTTCCGGCGGCACCTCCTGACCCGTTTCTTTCAGCACTTGCTTGGCCGCCTCCACATCAGCAGCCCGAGGCACCACCTCAAAGTACAGATTGCTATTCTTGGCCCGCTCTTCTTCCGACTTTTCGTAGGCGTAGCCCAAGGGAATGGGCACCACCTGGGCTTGCTGGCCCACCTCAGGGTTCTTGGCTTTCACCTGATCCAACGCTTGCTGGGCTTGGTTCTGATCCAGCCAGAAAGAAGCCACCTGGATGGTGCGACCCTCCCGCTCTACGTTAGCGACCACAGGGGTGCCGTTCTGAGACACAATGGCAAAAACCGGCACCAGATTCAGCCGCTCCGCCACTTCTTGACGACTCATGGGGGCTGCCACTGCCTGAGTCGAGAGGGGCCCCCCTTGAGCAAAAGTAGGAACTCCCCCCCAGATCACCCCCGCCAACCCCAGCAGGAGGGTGCTGCGAACTGCCGCTACGAACGCGGCCCGCCCGCCTGCCTGAGCTCTACGGCGGCAGAGGGATCCCAAAAGCGGCACTGCATTACCGCGCATCATTTTCATCTCTACTCCTGGCATCACGCCTTGTCTTCGTTGCTATTGGGTCAGATCCCTGAAACACTAACCGACGACCTCTGCCCAAGAGGAGCTGACCAAGCTCACCTTGCTCAACACAGCTCAGGCTGGCCATGCGGCGCACTCTTGGGACTTTGGGGACAGCGCCTGGCGAAGCTGGCCCTTGCTGACACTACGCCCCTCTACCCTTTTTGACGAGCGCCCCCTGGGCCACCCTAGAAGGCAAGGTTAAAGCATTTGCTCAACCCCTGTCGAGGGGTAAAGCCCTCGTTTTGGGTGGGGATCCCGCATCACCTCCTACTATATACGGAGTCTAACAAAGCGGATCCACACCAAATACAGATAGCCCCTCCATCCTCTGGCTGTAGAGTCTGGGCTGAGAAGGCAGGATCCTGGGAACGCGGCAGCGGCGTGGGGCGCCTGGGCTGAGGGCAAAGATCCCATCAGGCAAAGCTCTTGCTTCCCGATCCCGCTACTGACTGAGGTTCCGAAATGGGAAACAGACGGCCCTGCTCGACGGTAACTTGAACCCGCGTGCCCACCGGCAAAGCTTCCCGCGCCAGGGCGTGCAATTGCTTGCCCGTCTCTGTAACCAGACAATAGCGATACTCTCGCCCCAGAAACTGTCGATCCCGAATGGTAACTCTCCCCTGGGGATTGGGATGCAGACGTAACTCCTCCTGCCGGATCATCAGCTCTCCCTGGCGCAGATGGGGATCGGGCTGATCCCTCAAAGCCTGAAATGGGATGTGCAGCAGCCCCTCAGCTTGCCAACCGAACTCCCGCCGCTCACAGCGAAGAAAGTTGGCCTGGGCGATGAATTCCGCCACAAAGCGGGTAGCCGGCTCCCGATAGACTTCCTCCGGGGATCCCCATTGCTCAATACGCCCTTCCCGCATCACCGCCACCCAATCGGAAAGGCAGAGAGCCTCCTCTTGGTCGTGGGTAACGAAAATGGCCGAGGTCTGGGTTTGCTTGAGGATTTTGCGGATTTCTTCCCGCAAGTAGTAGCGCACCTGCACATCCAAGTTGCTCAACGGCTCATCCAAAAGGATTAGGCTGGGCTTGGGGGCCAGAGCTCGGGCCAGGGCCACCCGCTGCTGCTGCCCGCCTGAAAGTTCATGAGGATAGCGGTGGGCGTAGTCCTCTAGACCCACCAACCGCAACACCTCGTCAGCCCGTTCCCGCGCCTGTTGGGCAGCGCCTCCCACCTCAGCCGAGGAGGAGCGACTGCCGCCCCCCGCTGCCGACGCGAACAGGGCAGTGGGCCGGAGGCCAAACATCACATTGGCCAACACATCCAAGTGGGGAAACAGGGCAAAATCCTGAAACACCAGCCCCACCCCCCGCCGCTCCGGTGGGATCCACTGCCCCTCCCCGGCCACCACTCGCCCCCCCAGCAGGATCCGCCCGCTGTCTGGCTGCTCAAAGCCGGCAATGGTGCGCAATAAAGTGGTCTTCCCACAGCCCGATGGGCCGACAATCCCCAGAATGTCTCCCTGGGGCAGGCGAAACGCCACTTCCTGCAAAACCAACTGCCGCTGGCCGGGAAACCCCTTGCTGATGTGCTCAACCTCAAGAATGTAGGGAGAGTCCGTCCGGGCAGCGGTGGACGTCGAGGAAATCAAAAACTCGGCCATGATCGTTGTTGCAAAAGATTTTCACTATCTTTACCAGACTACCATACCTCAGATCCTTCCCGGCCCGACGCCAGTCAGCTAGAGGGCGGCGGAGAGGGATCGATGCCAGTCTTTCCTGTTTGCTTGGAGGGGCAGGCAGGAATTAGTGTTACACTGGGTTAACGAAGTTTCCCAGGCTCTGGTGGCGCTTATTCTCGACGGCGCATCCCAGAGTTTTATTGTGGATGAGTTTTGAGACCCAGTTTCCCGAACGTGCCCTGATTACGGGGGCCAGTCGAGGGATCGGCAAAGCAGTGGCCCTAGCCCTAGCTCGGCAGGGGGTGGCAGTTGCTCTGGTGGCCCGTTCCCATCCCGATTTGCTGGGGGTACAGGCGGAGATCCAGGCAAAGGGAGGAAAGGCGGAGGTTTTTCCCATCGACTTGGCCGACTTAAGAGCCCTGCCGCAGCGGTTGCAGGCTCTCCTGGATCAATTTGGTGTTTGTGATGTCTTGGTCAATAACGCCGGCATAGCCCATGTCGGGCCTTTGGCCACCTTATCTTTGTCCGATTGGCAGCGGGTGATCGACTTGAACCTGACGGCAGCTTTTCTCTGTGCCCAAGCCGTCCTGCCGGCGATGCGCCGGCAGCGCTGCGGCACGATTGTCAACATTATCTCCATTGCGGGCAAGCGAGCCTTTCCCAATTGGGGGGCTTACTGCGCCAGTAAGTTTGGCCTGCTGGGCTTTTCTCAAGCCCTGGCCGCAGAGGAACGGCAGCATGGCATTCGGGTGACCAGCCTGTGTCCCGGAGCTGTGGATACACCTCTTTGGGATACAGTTCAGGTCGATTTCGACCGTTCCAAAATGCTCTCGCCGGAGTGGGTGGCGGACTTGATTGCCCACATCGTTCGCCTGCCCAAGGGTGCCGTGGTGGAAGATCTGACCCTCATGCCGGCAGCAGGGGCCTTTTAGGCCGGGCTGGAGCTGGCTTTTCCTGTAACGGCCTTTGTGACTGAGCTTTTGAGGAGATCTGCCTGCACCGCCTCCCTCGACAAGTTCCTTCAACCCTTCGTTCAACCCAAGGAATATCCTGCTATGACTCTTGCCAAGCCTGGATCCGGTGCCGAGTTTCGACTCAACGACAAAGCCAACCTGAAGTCTCGCCTTGTCCGAGATCTGTCCCATGCGGCGGGGCAAGAGCCCGAGGGCTCAGAGAGCCTGGATCCGGCGATGGTAGCGGCAGTGGAGACGTTGCTGCGGGGAATTGGGGAGGATCCGCAGCGGGAGGGCCTCAAGAAAACGCCGGAGCGGGTGGTGGCCGCCCTGAAATTTTTGACCAGCGGCTATCGGCAGTCCCTGGAAGATCTCATCAACGGCGCCATCTTCGACGAGGGCCACGACGAGATGGTGCTGCTGCGGGATATTACTTTGTTCAGCCTCTGCGAGCACCACCTCTTGCCCTTTATCGGCAAGGCCCATGTTGCCTACATCCCCCGCCAAAAGGTGGTGGGCCTGAGCAAGATCGCCCGCATTGTCGAGATGTACTCCCGCCGCCTGCAGGTTCAGGAGCGCCTTACCCGCCAGATCGCGGAAGCTTTGATGACCATGCTGGATCCCTATGGGGTGGGGGTGGTTATCGAGGCTACCCACATGTGCATGGTGATGCGGGGGGTGCAAAAGCCGGGCTCTTGGACGGTCACCAGCTCGATGGTGGGGGTGTTCCAGGAGGATCCCCGCACGCGGGAGGAGTTTTTGAGCCTCATTCGCCACCCGTCCAACCTTTAAGGATGCCGCGGCGCTTTGCCGGCAAGAAAGCTAATCCTCTGCTCTGGCTGGGCATACTAGCTTAAAATCGACGCAGATCCTGCCAGAAGCGAGGCCTGTTATGAGCGAGGTTAGCCCCGAAAATCAATTTCCCACCGACTTAGACTCCGGTTGGAAGCCGCCGACCCCGCCTGTTATCCAGCGCCCCGCGCGTGCGGCCGCGCAAGCGCCCTCGGCAGAACCCCCAACCCAGCTAGATCCGGTGCTGGGCAGGGCTGCTCCTCCCCCTGTCGGGAGCGGATCCCGTCCTGTCCCCAGCGCCCCCAAGCCCATCTTGGGCCGGCCCGTCCCCCCAGATGTGGCCGTCGCCCCCCCGCAGACGCCGGTGCCCATGCCGGGCCCTGCCACTCCCCCGCAGATGTCTCCGCCCCCTCCAGCTCCTGCTGCCCGGCCTCAGGTGTCTCCCCCCAGCCCCGGTTCGGCTGCTCCGCCTTTTGGGCCGCCGGCTCGCCCCACGGCTGCTGGACGGATCCCGGTGGCCGCCGCTGCTCCTAAGTCTGCCCCCGCTGGACCGACGCTGCGCCAACTGGTGCAGGAAGCCTACGAAAAAGGCTACTCGGATATTCACCTGGGGGTGGGAGAGGTGCCCCGTTTCCGGGATCGGGGGCAAATTGTGATAGGCAACTACCCGGTCACCACCACCGAGGTGTTCTATAGCTGGCTGCGGGAAAGCCTGCCGGAGAACCAAATCCGCCAGTTTGAGGAGTGCCTGGAGCTGGATACCGCTATCCAGTACGAGGGCTTGGTGCGCTGCCGGGTTAACTGCTTTGTTTCTCTGCTAGGGCCTGCCATGGTGCTGCGCCTGATCCCGCTCAAGATCTTGACGCTGGAGCAGTTGCGGGCGCCGGAGGTGCTCAAGCGCATTGCCGAGGAGCACAAGGGCCTGGTACTGGTGACAGGCCCCACCGGCTCCGGGAAGTCCACAACCCTGGCGGCGATGGTGGACTACATCAACTCCAACTTTGCTAAGCACATCATCTCGATTGAGGATCCCATCGAGTTCGTCCACCAGAGTAAGAAATCGCTGGTGCGGCAGCGGGAGGTCGGCATCCACACCCTGGAGTTTGCCAACGCCCTCAAGGCTTCGCTGCGGGAAGATCCGGACATCATCCTCATCGGGGAGATGCGGGATCGCGAAACCGTGGATACGGCTCTCAAGGCCGGCCAGACGGGCCACCTGGTGTTTGGAACCCTGCACACCAACAGCGCCGTCCGCACCATCGAGCGTCTCTTGGGGATCTACCGGCCAGAGGAGCAGGAGCCAATGCGTCTGCAACTGGCCGAGACTCTAGTAGCAATTATTGCCCAGACGCTGGTGCGCACCACCGACGGCAAGCGCACCGCTGCCCACGAGATTATGCGCAACACCGATGCCATCCGCGACTACATCAAACGGGGTGCCGTGGACGAGATCGAGGAGCTGATTGCCGACGGCTCCTACGAGGGGATGTGTACCATGAACCAGTCGCTGTTTCGGCTCTACCAAGAGGGGCGCATTACAGAGGAGGTGTGTCTGGAGGCGGCTCCGCGGCGCAACGAGATGGCCCAATGGCTGCGGGGGCGCATCTGAGGTCGCTGCCCCGCAGGGTGGGTGCTTGAGGGAAAGCTCGCCCTATCCTAAACTGAGAGCAAGCGGCAAGGCTGGCTTTCTGGGCCATATTCTCATCTCCTGAGCCGAGCTTTGGCTTGCGGGATGGGTGCCGGATTGGTGAACAAATTGAATTGAAAGCAAGTTAGCAAACAGGAGAATTCCTACCGTGAGCGTGATCAACCAGATCATCGAGACCGCGGACGACCAACTGCGCTATCTCTCCGTCAGCGAACTGCAAGCTATCAAAGATTACATGAGCAGCGGCGAGAAGCGTTTGCAGATCGCTCAGGTGTTAACTGAGAACAAAAAACGCATTATCGATCAGGCGCAGAAGCAGCTATTTGCCAAGCGACCCGAATACATACAACCCGGCGGCAATGCCTACGGCGAAAAGCGCTATAACCAGTGCCTGCGGGACTACGACTGGTATCTCCGCCTGGTGACCTATGGCATCATTGCCGGCAGCAAAGAGCCGATCGAGTCCATCGGCTTGATAGGGGTGCGGGAGATGTACAATGCCCTCAACGTGCCCATTGCCGGTATGATCGATGCGATCGTGTTCTTGAAGGAAGCAGCCCTCAGCCTGCTGGATCCGGACTCCGCCGCCGAGGCTGCCCCCTATTTCGACTACATCATCAATGCCATGAGCTAGCTCGCCTCTCTTGAGGAGGGAGGCCGGTCTGGGCGGTGGAGAGGCAAGCTTTGGTGGTCTTGCTGCCTACAGAGATGCCAGGGCGGTGCGGGCGTGGGCGGCCACCTGCTCTTGGGGATCCTGGGCCAGCCGGGTTAGGCCGGGGCGGGCGGCTTCGGTGCCGAGCTGGGCTAGAGCAATGCAGACGCGGTAGCGCAACTGCCAATCGTCCGAATCGATGAGGGGCTCCAAATGGGGGATGGCCCGCGGATCCCCTAGATCTCCCAGGGCAGCGGCAGCGGCTGTTGTTAGCAGCTCGTCTCCTTCCTGTAAAACCTGCACTAGGGTGTCGAAGGCGGCGGGGTTGCCCAGCTCGCCCAGCGCGGCGACAATGCTAAAGCGCACCAGCCACTCCGTCTCTCGCCGGTAAGCCTCTAGCAGATCGTCTAGGGCCTGTGGCTGCTTCAGATCCCCCAGGGCGGCGGCGGCGGCAGCCCGCACATCGAACTCGGGGTCCTCTCGCAAAAACTGTTGCAGAATCGGCAAAAGGGCAGCCGGGTCGACACCTGCGCCGGAGAGCGTGCCCAATTGGCTAATGGCGGCATAGCGGACGCGGGCATTCTCGTCGGTTACAGCTCGCTGCAACAGCGTCAAGGCTTCGGTCGCGGGGAGCTCTCTGGCCTTGTTGACGGCGCGCAGCCGATCCCCCAAGTTCTGAGAGCTCAACAGCTCCAGCAAGGCCGGCAGATCCCCAGAAGTTGTCGTCATCTCCTTTTCTCCCCCTAACCCGGCTATAGCAAAGGACGAAAAGCCGATGTTATCATTCTGAGGCAGTGCATCCAGTTTTTGTGAACTTATGGCCTTACTGCAGCAAGAGAAGCAGGAGATTATCGAGACCTACCGACTTCACGACACTGACACCGGCTCTGCCGAGGTACAAGTTGCTCTTCTAACCAGCCGTATCAACCAACTCTCGCAGCACCTTCAGAAAAACCCGAAAGATTTCAACTCGCGCCGCGGCCTAATGATGATGATCGGTCGGCGTAAGCGGCTGCTCAACTACATTGCCAAACGTTCTCCCGACCGCTTCCGGGAGCTGGCCGAACGGTTGAACATTCGGGTGAAAAAGTAGGCAGCTAGCTAAATCACTGTCGGAGAGCTACCTTCGTGGGCAAGTCCAGCCGCTATTCCAAAGCCTCCCGCCGCCGCTCCAGCTCTACCCCTGCTCAGGTGGAGACGCAACCGACCCAAAGAGAGCCGGTTGCTGTCATTCCCCCTGAGGTCAGCCGGCGTATGGTGCGGCGGATCTTGGTCTTTTCCGGGATCCCTTCTGGCCTTGGCTTGAGCAGCTTTTTTGTCAATTACTATCTCTTAACCAACCATGTGATAGCCCTGCCCCCCTACTTTACTTTGGTGGAGTCGCTGGCCTTTTTCGGCCTTGGCTTTTTGGGCATTAGCTACGGCGTGTTCTCGGCTTCTTGGGATCCAGAGCCGGGATCCCTGCTGGGGATTGACGAGTTCCGCCGCAACCTAGGCAATGTTTTCAAGCAATGGCGCGAGTTGTCTGACCCTTCTAAGCCGTCGGAAGCTGACGAATCCTAGATTTTGCTCTCTCCCCCAGCCCCGTTATCCCCCATACGTTACATTCCGCTCGGTGGTGCGGAATTGCAGGATCGTCAGGCCCACCACAATTAAGAAGAGCACAATGGATTGGGCGGCTGCCCTGCCCAAATTGCCTGACGATACGCCAATCTTGTAGATCTCGTACATCAACACCGAGGTGGATCCGGAAGGGCCGCCGGCAGTCAGCAAATCAATGGTGCCGAAAATATCGAAAAAGGCGTAGGTCATGTTGGTGATCACCAAAAAGAAGGTGATGGGGGAAAGCAGCGGTAGAGTGATGGAAAAGAAGCGGCGAAGGGCCCCCGCCCCATCGATGGCAGCCGCCTCCTGCAAATCTTTAGGCAGGTTTTGCAGCCCAGCCAGATAAAACAAAATGTTGTAGCCCATTTGCTTCCAAACGCTGGCAAAGATCACCACCCAAGGGGCTAAATTGGGATCGCTCAGCCAGTTCAAACGTGGGATCCCTACTAACCCCAGCAAGTAGTTGGCTACGCCGCCCAAGGGGTTGAAGATAATGAAAAAGATGATACCGGCCACTGCTGGCGAAATGGCGTAGGGCCAGATCAGCAAGATGCGATAGATTGCCGCCCCGCGGATGGGCTGGTAGGCCAGCGTGGCAATCAACAGGGATCCGCTCAGCCCCAACACCACGATGGCCGCCGAAATGGCGAAGGTAATCCCCAGGCTGCGCAGATAGGTGGCATCCGTCAGCAGAGCGGTAAAGTTGTCCACACAGACGAAGCGGCTGCGCGGCGCGCCCACAAAGGTGAGCAGGGTGGAGAGGCGCAGGGTATCCAGCCCTGGATAGTAGAGAAACACCACCAAAATGGCGAAGGTGGGCAACAAGAGCAGCCAGGCCAGCCACCCCTGCTTGAAGATACCCCTCTCTTGGGGAGCTGCACTGGGGATCCCCAGGCGGCGCTCCTGCTCCTTCTGCGTCCACGCCAACAGCGGCCAGAGGGGAATGGCCATGCCCGCCAGCACCAGCCCCACGCCAAAGGCCATGTCGATGGCCTTGCGCTCCGGCTCAAAAGTGCAAAAATCCAGGGGCGCCATAAAAATCAGGGATCCCAGCCCTCCTGCTAGGCCCCCCAGCACTGCCCCCACCGGCACAGGCCACTCGATGCGTCGAAAACGGAGCCCCATCCAGAGGGATCCCAGCAACCCCGCCAACAGCGGCACCAACACTTGGACGAATCCCAACATCGCCTCTCACCTCGGCTGTGCTCTTCACAAGAGCCTTATCAAAGCCCGGAAAGGGGCAGGCCGCCGCCCACCCCCATCCCTCAATAACACCCCTGGCCCATCGACACTGGGGCTACTGGTAAAGGGAGTTGTACTCGGCCAGAAGGCGGTTGGCCTCCTGGTTGGCCTTGGCCATAGCCTGGGCTGGATCCCCGCCTTTAAGCATCAGATCTTCCATGGTTTGGGTCACCACGTTGCGAATTTCGGGGAAGGCCCCCAGCAGCGCCCCCCGAGTGGCAGGGGTCACTTTGGAATTGTTGATTTGGTCGATGGCGGTGAAGAAGTTGGGGTTTTCCTTGAACCAGCCCTTCGACTCCAGCAAGGCTACCGAGCTTTTCCGAATGGGCAAGTAGCCGGTCACTTGGTGCCATTCGGCAGCATTTTCGGTCTTATTCAGCCACAACATGAAGGTCAGCGCCCCCTCTTCCACCTCTTTGGGCAGATCCTTCACCAACCAAAGGCTGGCGCCCCCGATCAAGTTCCCCGTCCAACCCTTGTCGGCGTTGTAGGGCATGCGGGTGGTGACCAGCTCGATGTTGTTCTGCTTGGCGGCGTTGGTGATGTTGGCCGCGTCGGCGCTGCTGGTGATGGCCATGGCGACGGTGCCGGTTTGGATGGCTTGCTCCGTGGCCGCCCAATCGCGCTGCTTGCCGCTGTAGATGTAGTAGCCTTTGTCATACATCCCTTTCCACCAGGTGGCGATAGCCACCGAGGGCTGCGAGTCCAAAAAGACCTGGGTGGCCCGGGCGGCACGGCCATTTTCGTTGTTGGCCAAGAGAGCATCTTGCTGCGCCATCCACTGCTCGTAAAACCAGCCGTGGTTGGGCCAGGTGACGCAGCCCTGGGGAGCGTCGGGAAGCGCCATGATCTTCTCACAGGCGGCTTCTAGCTCCTGCCAGGTGGCCGGCGGCTTCTCGATCCCGGCCTTCTTCAAAATGGCGGTGTTGGAGTAGAGGATGGGGCTGGAGCTGTTCCAGGGCATGGAGGTGAACTTGCCATCCAGGGTGTAGTAGCTCACCACCGGCTCGATAAAATCCTCGAAGTTCACCGGGATCCCGTTCACTTCGGTGCGGTTGCCCAGCGCCTCGGCGATGGACTTGAAGTAGCCGAAATCCCGTGCCCGTTGGGTGCCCACCTCAAACCACTGCACCACTGCCGGAGCGGCTTTTTGTTGAATAGCGAGGTCGGTGGCCTGTTGAATTTCTTCGTAGTTGCCGTAGCCCTCAACAGTTACATTGTATTGAGGAAATTGCTTGTTGAACTCTGCCGCCTTTTGACGGGCCCAATCGAGACGGTTATCGGTAAAGGCAATCCAAACTTTGACGTTGGCAGGAGACTGGGCAAAGCTGTCAGCAGCCAGGAAGGCAGCACCAGCGGCAGCCGCCAGGCCGGCCAGAGCAGCCAGGAAAGTCCGACGGGTATTCATAATAAAATGCAGTCGCATCCACTAAGGGCAGGACTGATACTAGCGCAGCGACATTAAGAGCAGGTTATAAACCGGGGATCCTGAAGGGGCAACCCATCTGTCGCACCACCACCATCGACCCCCATCCGTGAAGGATCTGGTGGGATCCCCTGCTTAAGGCTGCCCAACCTGCCGCCGCAGCGCCTGGATCCCGGCAGCCAAGCCAAAGAGAACGAGTACCAGCAGGGTGCTCAGAGCTGCTGCCTGGTGGGTGTAGCCCCCCTGTTGCAAGCCAAAGATGAGCCACCCAAAGGTTTCTGAGCGGGAGGTGACCAAGAGGGCGGAGAGGGTCAGCTCGGCAAAAGATTGCAAAAACACCAGCAACACCGCTGCTGTCAAGGCCGGTGCCAGCAGGGGCAGCAGGATGTAGCGAAAAGTTTGCAGCAGGGAGGCCCCGTCGATGCTGGCCGCCTCCTCCAGGCTGGTGTCCAGGCTGCGCCAAGCAGCTTGCATCGGTTGCAGCGCCAGGGCCAAGAACCGCCCCAAGTAGGCCATCAGGATCAGCCACAGGGTGCCGTAGAGGCTCAGCCCCGGCAGGGGAGGGGGCAACCACACCAAAATGAGGGACAACGCAAAAATCAGGCCCGGCAGGGCATAGGGCAAGTCCACAATGAAGCTGAGCAGCGCCAGCAGCCGTGCTTTCAGCCGGGTCAGGGCGTAGCCCAAGATCGTCGCCATCCCGCTGCAGAGCAGCGCTGCTCCTCCCGCCAAACCCAAACTGTGCAGCGTGGCGCGGCGGGCCCGCTCCAGCTCAAACAGAACCAGCCGGAAATGCTCCAGCGTCAGGTTAGACCAGACCAAGGGCAGGCCATAGGCCCGCAGCAGGGCAGTTGCAGCCATGGCCAGCAAAGGCCCAAGGATGACCAGCAAGGCTGCGGCAAAGAGGATCCCGCTGAGCAGCCAACCCAGCCAGCCCAAGCGATAGGGATCCGGAGGGACCTCGCCCGGATCCAGCCCCGCCTGAGGCTGCTGTGACCAGGCCAAAAAGAAGAGGGCCGGCAGGCCAAAGAGCAACGCCAGCGCCGCGCTGCGCCCAAACCCATCCCCGCCGAAGTTGATCACCTCTTGGTACAGCAGGGTGGGCAAAGTCAGGTAGCGTCCTGGGATCCCCAGCAAGGCCGGGATCCCGAAATTGCCCCAGGCCCCCAAGAAGGCCAGCGCCGCTGCTGCCGCCACAGAGGGCCGCAACAGGGGCAGCGTGATGAAGAGCCAAACCTGCAGCAGGTTGGCCCCATCCAGTTGGGCCGCCTCCTGAGCTTGCTTGGAGAGCCGGCTCAAGCCCGCCACCAGCGTCAGGTAGGCAATTGGCAGCACAAAAAGAGCCAGCAGCAGGATGATCCCCCCCGGCGTGTAGAGGCTCCACAGGGATCCCTGACCCCCCAAAATCCAGCGCAGCCCCTGCTGCAAATAGCCCACCGGCCCGGCCCATTGGATCCAGGCCAAGGCCAAAACCTGGGGCGGAATCACCAGAGGAGACAAAAAGAGCAGCCGTAGGATCCCGCGGCCCGGCAGATCCGTCTGGGTGGTGAGCACCGCCAGCAGCAGAGCGGCCCCAAGAGCCAGCGCCGCTGAGGCCGCGGACACCCAAAGGCTATGGCGTAGCGCCAGATGGACGCGAGGCGTTTCCAGCAACCAGCGGATGTTCTCACCTTCGCCGCCCAAGGCCCGCTGCAGCAGCCTCCAGAGGGGATAGACGTGGGTCAGAGTCACAAGGGCGGCTACAGCCACCAGCCAGGGGATAATGGGGTGCCTCAACCCTTTGCTCAAGTCCTTCCACCGCAAGACTTGGCCAGCGTCTGGCCAGCTTGATGTCAACCTATTCCCCAAACAACTTGGCAAAGCGAGCCTTGTCGGCCTCGCGGCTCTCGGCCAACTCCGTCGCCGGCACGCTTAAGATCTTCAGCTCGCTCAAGGCGGGGAACCCTTTCGGAGGTGTGACATCCTGCCGCAGTGGCATATAGCCCATCCCTGCAGCAACCTCCTGCCCCTTCTGAGACAGCAAGAAGTCCACAAAAGCCTGGGCAGCTTCCAGGTTGGGCGTTCCTTTTACAATTCCCACCGGCTCGGTAATCACCGGCACGCCCTCCTTGGGATAGACCACCTCCACTGGGGATCCCTCGTTGCGGCTGCGAATGGCAAGAAAGTCCACCACCATGCCGTAGCTCTGTTCGCCACTGGCGACGTTGCGGGCGACAGCGCCATTGCCCTGCACCAGCACCGTTTTGTTCTTTTTCAGGGCTTCGTACCACTCCCAGCCCAGGCCGGGGGTGCGTGTGATCACCCCCAAATTGTAGGCGGCAGCACCCGAATAGGTGGGGCTGGGCATCACCAGTTGGCCTTCCGGAACCTGGGCTAGGGCCGCCCAGCTATCCACGGGCTGGGCTTTGGCCGTGTTGTAAACGATCACCGTGGCCAGGATCTTGGTGCCGAAATAGTGGCAGTCTGGATCGTAGTAGGTGGCGGCGATGGCCTTGGCTTCAGGGCTGCAGTAGGGCTCCAGCAAATTGCGGGATTTCAGCAACTCAAAAGTAGGCGCATCGGCCACCAGCAGCACATCAGCCTGGGGACTACCCTTTTCGGCTTCCAGCAAAAAGCGGCTGATCACCTCCTCGGTGCCGGAGCGAAAGATCTCCACCGAAACCTCTGGATAAACTTCCCGAAACGCAGCCACGGTTTTCTGAGCATCTGCATCGGGTTGGGAAGTGTACAAACGCAAGGTGCCGGACGGCTTGGCCCAGGCTGGGTTCAGGGATCCCCACCCAAGGGGCTGGGCAAAAACCAGGCTCCAGAGTACCGCCAACAAAGGTAGAGGACGCTTCATCGTTTTCCCTCGCTTGAGAGCTTGACCTGGACTCCGCTACCAACTTGCCAAAGGCAAAGGCATTTTCGGATTTCAGATCGCGTCCAGATCGCGACAGTGAAAATCCACTTCGACCTTCGCCCCCTGCAATTTTTGCCTTTGGCAAGAGTCAGCCATCGCTAAACTACCCCAGGAAGATTAACCCGAGGTTATCTCTGGATTCATCGAGGATGTTGAGATTCTCCCCGCGGCTACAGCTTGCCTTTGGAGTCCTTTCCGGTTTGTCAGAGTTAGTTCTGCGCCCTGGGCTACCCAGAACTTGCGGCTGATGCCGCAGCCCCCTGGGAGAGGGGAAAACCCTGGGCGCCGCCGCAGGCAAAAACCCTAGCTTCAAGGCCTGCAGCCTGCTGGCACAAAGGAACCCGGAACTGCCCTGGCTACTTTTTCCGCAGATTCCCCCAAGCCCACCCCTACTAGAGGCGCCCGGCGGGCTTGGCTGGCCGGTCGGCTCAGGCTTTCCCAAGGGTTGCTGGCGAATTTAGGCTTGCTTGAAATAGTCGGGCTCATTGCCGGGTTTCCACTTGATGTTGCAGCCGAGGCTGGGCTTTTGGTCGGGATCGATGGGCTTGCCCGCCAGCAGGTTATCCAGCGCCGCCCGCAAATCTTTGCCCGTCACCGGCACATCCGGCAGGCTGGGGCGGCTGTCGTCCAGTTGGCCGCGGTACACCAGCTTGCGCTCCGCGTCGAACAAGAAAAAGTCGGGGGTGCAGGCCGCCGTGAAGGCCTTGGCCACCTCTTGGCTTTCGTCGTAGCAAAACGGGAAGGTGAAGCCCAAGGTCTCGGCCATCTTCTTCAGGTTCTCGGGGCTGTCGTCGGGGTATTTCTCCACGTCGTTGGCGCTGATGGCTACAATGCCGACGCCGCGATCCTTATAATCTCTGCCAATGCGGGCCAGCTCCTCTTGCACATGCTTCACATAGGGGCAGTGCTGGCAAATAAACATCACCAACAGGGCCGGCTTGTCGGCAAAGGTGGAGAGGGAAATGGTTTGGCCGCTCACCACATCGGGCAGGCTGAAGTCAGGGGCAGGGGTGCCCAGAGGCAACATGGTCGAGGGAGTACGGGCCATAGCAAACCTCCAGCGTAAGGTTTCCTCAATCATCATGGATCATCCTGCTCCTCCCGCAGCAGCCCCCACCCCAAGCAGGCCGGGAACCGCTTTTACAATTGGATAGAGTCCGCAACATTTGGTTCGGGAGCTGAGCCTTGAGCACCGCCGTCTTGCCCGCTGCCCCCCTCGTGGATACCCACGTCCACTTGAACTATCCCGATTTTGCCGAAGATCTGCCGCAGGTGGCCGAGCGCTGGCGCCAGGCCGGGATCCAGCAACTGGTGCACTCCTGCGTAACGCCGGCGGAGTTTCCCCAATTGCAGGCCATTGCCGACCAGTATCCGGAGGTGTTTTTGTCGGTGGGGCTGCACCCTCTGGAGGCGCGCCAGTGGCAGCCGGATCTGGCCGAAAAGATCGCCCAGTTGGCCGCCGGCGACCCCCGAGTGGTGGCCATTGGGGAGACAGGCCTAGATTTCTACAAGTCCGACCCGGCCGATGTGGAGCGGCAAACAGAATCCTTCCGCGCCCACATTGCCCTTGCCCAGGAGCAGGATTTGGCCCTGATCGTCCATTGCCGCGAGGCGGCAGCAGCCACCTACGAGATTTTGAGGGAGGCCATGGCTGCCAGGGGGCCGCTGCGGGCGGTGATGCACTGCTGGAGCGGATCCCCGGAGGAGACGCGACTGTTTGTGGAGCTGGGCTGCTTCATCAGCTTTAGCGGCATCGTCACCTTTAAGAACGCTGAGACGGTGCGCCGCTCGGCCCAGGAGGTGCCTCTGTCCCAGCTTCTGGTGGAAACCGATTGCCCTTTCCTGGCCCCCACCCCCTTCCGCGGCAAGCGCAACGAGCCGGCCCATGTGCAGCGGGTGGCCCAAACCCTGGCGGAGCTGTTGCAGATCCCCTTGCAAGACCTGGCCCGACAGACCAGCCAAAATGCCGCCCGCCTCTTCCGCCTGCCTCAGCCCCCCTTGTGAAGAAGGGTGGAGAACTTTTGGCATTTTTTAAGCTTTTTACTTGGGGCTCTCTAACTTCCCGGCAGGGGGCGCTATCGTGAAAGAGGAGGTGTAGCTTCCAATACTTTTGCACTCCCCTATAGCTATGGAAACCTTGGCCCCTGCAGCCTGCGCCAGCCGGGATGTCCTCATCAACCGCATTACCCACCAGATCCGGCAATCCCTGGAGCTGGATCAGATCCTGAGGGCAACGGTGGAGGAGGTGCGCGCCTTTTTGGGCACGGATCGGGTCAAGGTATACCGCTTCGACCCGGAAGGCCATGGGACGGTGGTGGCGGAAGCCCGACAAGCCGAGCGGTTGCCCTCCCTCTTGGGCCTATCGTTTCCGGCGGGGGATATCCCAGAAGAGGCGCGGCAGCTGTTTCGCCTGGCCCAGGTGCGGGTGATCGTGGATGTGGAGGCCCAGACCCGCTTCCTCAGCCAGCCGGAGTCGCTGGGCCGCTTTGCCCAGGCCCGGCTTTTGCCCCTGGGCGAGGTGCCGCAGCGGCTGGTGGATCCCTGCCATGCCCACTACCTCAAGTGCATGGGGGTGGCCTCCTCCCTGGTGGTACCCCTCCTGCATCACCAGCAGTTGTGGGGGCTCTTGGTCTCCCACCACGCCGAGCCCCGCTCCTACTCTGCCGAAGAGCTGCAGGTGGTGCAGTTGGTGGCGGATCAGGTGTCGATTGCCATTGCCCAGGCGGAATTGCTGGAGCAGGCGCGGCAAAAGGCGCAGCAGGAACGTTTGATTAACCAAATTGCGGCGCTGGTGTACTCGCCGCTCCACCCCGAGACCACCTTGACCACTGTGCTGGAGCAGCTTACCGCCGGCCTCCAAGGGATCGGGGCGCGGCTGCGCATCCGGTTCCTGGGCCTGGACACCCTCTGCCACCATGGGATCCAGCCGCCGGCAGGCTACGACGCCTGGCTGCAGGAGCAGGTGGGAAGGCCCAAGACAGCAGGAAACGGGGTGAAGACGTGGTCGCTTTCCCAGTTGGAGAAGTGGCCAGAACTGCAGGCCCAGCTGCAGCAGACGCCCATTCGCGGGCTGCTGGCGGTGCCGCTGGTTTGGAACGAGCAGCTGGTGGGCTGGCTGAGCGTCTTTCGCGGCGCCCTCTGCCAAGAGACCCACTGGGCCGGCTACCGCTGGCCCGCCCAAGGGGAAGGTGGGGAGGATCCCCGTCAAGAACTGCCGTTGATCTCCTTTGCCGCTTGGCGGGAGCTGAAAGTTGACGAGCCCAAGGCCTGGTCGGCCGCGGAGCTGGAGCTGGTCGGCCGCGCTGCGGTGCACCTGGCCCTGTCGATTGCGCAAAACCAGCTCTACCGGCAGTTGCAAGATCTCAACGCCCGTCTGGAGCACGAGGTAGAGGAGCGGACGGCGGCCCTGCAGCGCTCTTTGGCCATGGATGCCCTCTTGCAGCGGGTTACCGACCAGGTGCGCAGCAGCCTAGACGAAGCCCAGATCCTGCGGGCGGTGGTGCAGGAGTTGGCGCTGGGGCTGCCCATCCAAGGCTGCGATCTCTGCCTCTACGAGGGAGCAGCCGGCCAGGCCACCGTGCGCTATGAATACACCGCCGCCCTGCCGCCCGCCGGCGGGATCACCCTAACCCTGGCCGACTACCCAGATCTCTACCGACAACTGCAAAGGGGGCAGGCGGCGCAACTGTGCCATCTGCCGGGGCAAAGCTGGATCCCACGGCGGGAAGGGCTGACGCTTTTGGTTTGCCCGCTGCGGGATGACCAGGGGGCGTTGGGCGATCTGTGGTTGGCCAAGGCGGCAGCCGAGTGCTTTGATACCCTGGAGATGCAGGTGGTACAGCAGGTAGCGGATCACTGTGCCATCGCCATCCGCCAGGCTCGCCTCTACCAGGCCTCGGTGCAACAAATCAGCGAGCTGGAGCGCCTCAACCGCCTCAAAGATGATTTTTTAAGCACCGTCTCCCACGAGCTGCGCACCCCCATCACCAACATGAAAATGGCCATCCAACTGCTGAAAATGGCCCGCACCCCCCAAAAACGGGAGCAATATCTGCAAATCCTAGAGCAGGAGTGCGAGCGCGAGGCGGAATTGATCAACGATCTGCTGGATCTGCAGCGGTTGGAGCAGGGATCCAAACCCCTTCATCTTGAAGAAGTGTCCCTGGCCGCCTGGCTGCCCACTGTGCTGCAGCCCTTTGTGCAGCGGGCCGAGGCCAATCAGCAACAGTTGCAGTGGCAGATTGACCCGAAGGTGGGCAAGGTGGTGACGGATCAGGCCGCCTTGACGCGGGTGGTACAGGAGCTGGTCAACAACGCCTGCAAGTACACCCCGCCTCAGCACCGCATCACGGTGACGGCGCGCCGCCTCAGCCCTGAACAAGTGCAAATTCGGGTGGTCAACGAGGGGGTGGAGATTCCCCGCAGCGAGTGGGAGCGCATCTTCGAGAAGTTCTACCGCATTCCCAGCGGGGATCCCTGGAAGCGGGGCGGCACCGGCCTGGGGCTGGCTTTGGTTAAGCAGTGGATGCAGCGGCTGGGGGGCTGCGTCTCTATAGAAAGCGGCCAGGGCAAGACGTGCTTTACCCTGGTGTTGCCGCAAGGATCCCTGCCTGGGCAGACCTCTTGCACTGCGTGATGGGCGATTGCGATTTGGAAGCGCTGCAACGGGCGGTTGAGCAATTCAACCGGGGGGAATTCTACGCCTGCCACGACACCCTGGAGGCCCTGTGGATGGAAGCGGTGGATCCGGAGCGGCGCTTCTACCAGGGGCTGTTGCAAACCGCCGTGGCCTACTACCACCTGCAAAACGGCAACCGCCGCGGCTGCATGATCCTGCTGGGGGAGGCCAACCGCAAGCTGGCCGACTTTCTGCCCACCTACGCTGGCTACAACCTGCAAGCTCTCTGGGAAGCCAACCAGAGCCTCCTGCAAGAGCTCTCTTGCCTCCAGCCTGAGGATCCCTTGCCCCCGGTAGCCTCTCCTACTCTGAGGGTTGTTGGCGGTAAGCCCGATTGAGATGAGAAACTTCTTGGCCCCTCTCCCAGAACCCCAGGAGCTAGCGACGCTTGGAGCGGCGAGCCTGCCGTTCTGCCTCGTTGCGCCGCCGCCGATCCCGCCAGTCGATAAAGGTGATGTAGCCAACGCCCACCGTTACAGCCGTCAAGAGCAAAAAGATGCTCCCATACGCAAGGCGGGCCACCCAGGGCAAGTCGGTTTCCATAGAGCCAGAGGTAGCGAAGGACAAGGGGGATGCTTGGGGCTACATGCCGTTACGGCCCCAAACCACGAAGGCAATGGAAAGGGCGAAGAAAGCCGCAACGGCAACCCAGCCAAAGGTGATGATGTCCATAGGTCTAGCCAAGCAAAGAAGGCTCATCGGGGTGATCCCATTTTACGGGATGGGATCCCCGGCGCATCTACAACAGGGCTCGACTGGGTAGATTAAGGTCAGAGGCCAAAACCCAAGCCAAAGGGAGGACGCGATGGTACTGGAGACCCTGCCGCTGGTGGCCGCGGTGGCCATCGCCATTTTTGTGCTGGTTTTCTGGGTGCGGGTGGTTCGGGAGGCCATCTGGACGGCGGTGGGGATCGTGGTCCTCCTGGCCGTGCTGTACGTGGTCTTTAGAATTGGCCCGCGGCAGGTGTTGCAGGAGCTGCGGGATCCCTTCGCCTTTTTGGAGCAGGTGTGGCAGGTGATCGTCGCCTGGTTCCGGGCCTTTTTCCCCTAGCGCGTTGTCCCCTATACAATTCCTCGTACAATGGACTGGGCTTGGGTTGGGGCTGCCGGCCCTTCCCCTTTGTTCTGCAACCCTGACGCGCTTCGATTGCTGGCCATGCCTTCCGACTCCGCACAGGATCCCCAAAGCCTCCCAGACCCTGCCCCGCAAGACGGGATCCCAGTTCCCGAAGACATCCAAGTGGAGGTGGAGGACTTGGGGGATCGCCGCCGCCAAGTGCGAGGTTGCGTCTTGATCCCGGTGGAGCGGCAGCGGGTTTGGCAGGTTTTAACCGATTACGACCATCTGGCGGAGTTTGTGCCCAACTTGGTGGAAAGCCGCTTCCTCGGCAGCGAGAACGGCCGCAAGCTGGTACGCCAGGTGGGATCCCAAAAGGTTCTCTTTGCCCGCTTTTCGGCGGCAGTGGTGCTGGCCATTGAGGAAATCTTTCCCCACAAGCTTCGCTTCCAAGAAATAGAGGGGGACTTTCTCCTTTTCGAGGGGTTTTGGGAGCTGGCCGAGTGGCTAAACCAGCAAACTTTGCTCACCTACCACCTGCAGGTGAAGCCGCCGCGCCGCATGCCGGTCGGCCTGGTGGAACGGCGCATCTGCCGAGACTTGGCCTTCAATCTCCAGGCCATTCGGGAGCGCTGCCTGAGTTTATACTCCCAATAGGGCGTGCCATCCCTCACCCCCAGCCCCTCTCCCAAAGGGACGTCCCTCACCCCCAGCCCCTCTCCCTTTGGGAGAGGGGAGCTATGCGGCAACCTGATTTGTTGGACATTCGCGGTTTGCATTTGCCGGCTGGGATCCCAGCTCATCGCAGCAGCCTGGCAGCCCCCCACTTTTCAGGCGGCCATCGAGGGCTGAGTCTGGGTTCGTGGGTTTGCTATCGGCAGGGTGAAGTGGAAGGCACTGCCCTGGTTGATCCCCGGCGATTCGGCCCAGATGCGCCCCCCCATCGCCTCAACGATCAGCCGGCAGATGGCCAGCCCCAAACCCGTCCCGCCCACGGAACGGCGCAGGGATCCCTCTGCCTGGTAAAACCGCTCGAAGATGGCTTGCAACCGCTCCGGCTCAATGCCTCGCCCGCTGTCGGCCACAGTAAATCTCACCATCGCTTCTCCAGGTTCGCCGGCTGGTGGCTCCACCTCTGCCCGGATCCAGATCCGCCCGCTGGGAGGAGTAAACTTGCAGGCATTGTCCAACAGCTTGCGCAACACTTCCACCAGCCACTCGCCATCTGCCCTGACCATCGGCAGCCGTTTGGGCAGCGCCTGCTCGATGGTGGGTAACTCCTCGTGCCGTCGTCGCGCTTTGACATTGCTCAGGGCCAGCTCCACACATTCTTGAGCAGACAACGGCTCGATATGCCAGCGAACGCGACCACTTTCCAGCTTGGAGAGGGTGAGAAAATCCTGCACCAGCTCCCGCAGCCGACCGGCATCCTGCAGGGCCGCATTCAACATCTCCTGGCGCCTCTCCAAGGGCATGTCGGGGTCGCCGGCCAAAGACTCCAGACACACTTGAATGGTGGACAAAGGAGTGCGCAGCTCGTGCCCGATCACGGCAATCAGCTCCGACTTGGCCCGATCCAGAGCCTGCAACTGGCGATTCAGCTCTTCCAGGTGCTGATAGGCTTCTGCCTGCAGGAGGGCTACTCCTACCTGGTTGGCAATGGCTTCCGCCAGCTCCAGGGTGGCCAGCTGCCAGCGGCGGGGGTGTTGGTGGTGCAGCTCCAATAGGCCCAGCAACCGCCCCTGATAGAGAATCGGCATGGCCACCCAAGCGCGAATTTGCGCCGCCTGCCACAGCTCCGGCACTTGCTGCAAGCGCGGATCCTTTTGGGTGTCCTCGCAACACACCAGTTGGGCCGAGGCCATCGCCTCCTGCAAAAAAGGGTTGCTTGGCACGGGCCAGAGGGATCCCTTGAGGCTGCCCATCGTCAGGGTGTGATACTCGTGATCGATCTGGACAGCAGGAACCTGACCGTCGTAGCGGTAGATCAAACAGCGCCCCACCTTCGCTGCCTGACCCAATTCCTGAACGGCAATGGTCAGGATATCGCCGGGATGCAAAGACTGGCGAATGGCGCTGCTGATGCGGTTGATCAAGTGTTCTTTGCGCTCTTGAGCTTGAATGGTGCGATAGGCCCGCTGCAGCTTGTATTGCCCTACCTGGAGATAGGTGATCAGCCGCTCCGTAAAAGGGCCGGGGTTCAGTTGGCTGTCAGCATCCTGGGGAGCTCCTTCGAGGTACTGGCGAACCGGCTCCAGGCGAGGGGCCAGATCCGGACGGTAGCCAAGGATCTTCGGCAACAGAGCCAAAGCCGCCTGGGCAGTGACGGAGCGATCAAATGACCAGATGCCATCGAATTGGCGGGCCGCATCCATGTCGCTGCCCTGCCAGGGCCGCTCCCGACACACCAAGCAGGTGGCATAGTGGGCGTCGATAACGATCAAATGCCACTCCTGCGCCAGCGGATCCTCCGGATCCAGGGGGATAAAGTCAGGGGGCAGGTCGGCCTGAGCCCCATCGGGAGCAGCCAACACAAACACATCTTGGGCAACCGCGCCGATGCGACGGTAGCGCCGCGCCTCCTGGCGGTAGTAGCGCTCCTTTTGAAAATTGGCGAACACCCACGGGGATCCCTGACCTTGCAACACCTGATCCTCGATGGCGTGGCTAAGGGCAACCAGAGAAGACTTGAAATAAAGTTGCGGGCGCAGATGGGGCAAAGCCTCCAGCAGATCGCTCAATAGGGAAGTCCGACTCTGACGGCTCTGGCGGGATCTAGGGCGGGTAGAAGTCATAGCCCTATTGGCAAGTTCGGTTGGCAAGGAGTAACTTAGCCGTGGAGAAAGCGCCTGGCGGGCTGGCCTAGGTTTAGTCTAGCGGTTGGGTTCTGCAGCAAGGCGAACTTAACGAGCTGCAAGATCTGGCTAACTTGGGCTAAGAATTGTAAGGTTGTGTGTAGACCCAATGTCGGGATCCCGGTACAGCCAAGAGGACGTGCAACAAATTCTCCAGCGGGCCATGGCCCGCCAGCCGCGTCTGGGCGAGTTTACCCGCGCCCAACTGCAGGAGATGGCCGCCGAACTGGGGATCTCCCCCCAAGAGCTGAATCTGGCCGAACAGGAATGGAAGGCTTGGCAAGAGCTGAACAGCCAACATCGCGAATTCCAGCGCTACCGCCGCCGGCAGTTTTACCAGTTGCTGGGGCGATATGCAATTGTCAACAGCTTTCTGCTGGGCTTGGACTGGCTTTCCGGCGGAGGGCTATCCTGGTCGCTGTTTATACTCATGGGCTGGGGCTTGACAGTTTCCCTCAAAGGCTGGAACGCCTATCAAACGGAGGGTGAACGCTACGAAAAGGAGTTTCAGCAGTGGCAAAAGAAACGCCAGAAGAAGCTTCAGCGTCGATGAGTAGCATCTCGTCTCTCTGCTTTGAGCGGCGATGGTCTTAGAAGGAGACTGCCGGCAGATGCTAGTATAGGTAGCTGCAGAGGCAAATGCCTGTGCGGGCGTAGTTTAATGGTAAAACCGCAGTCTTCCAAACTGCTGTTGACGGTTCGATTCCGTTCGCCCGCTTCCAGCCACCCAAAGCCATAAACCCGCTCCAGATAAGCACTTCCAGCCTTAAACTGCAGTTGAGTTTGGGGTCAGAAAGTGTCAGGAAACGGCTATGGAGAAAAGGGAAAGCTTGGTACGCTTTTGGTCTGAACTGGCACTGCCGGGGGTGGCGGTACCGGTTGTCGACGGGGGCGCCGGACGAAGAACTTGGCTAGAGCCTTATCTTGTCAGCAACAATTTCTAACAATCGCTCCCCAGCGCTTACCTTCGGGCTAGGGACTACCTCTCGGAGCTTATTGCAGCCAAGGCCTGGCGATGCAAGTCGGGGTTGGCCGCCGCCAGCACTTCCCCCCTAGACGTGCGGGTCAAGGGATCCCCCGACCAATCGGTAATCAGGCCGCCGGATCCCTCGATAACAGGCACGAGAGCAGCAAAGTCGTAGAGGGCAAGCCCACACTCCATCACCAGATCGATGTAGCCGCTGGCCAACAAGCCGTACTGGTAGCCGTCGCCGCCGTAAGAGGTGATGTGAACCGAGCGGCTGAGCTGCTGAAAGCGCTGCCGCTGGTCAGGCTGGGCGAACAAATCGGGGGTGGTGCAGCTTAGGTAGGCGCGGCTGAGTTCAGTGGTGGCTTTGGTGCGCGTGAGCTGTTGGGTGGAGGGGGTTATCCAGCGGGTTGGTTGTCCCTGCACCCCCAGCCAGCGCTCGCGCAGCACCGGCTGATCGATGAGGCCCAAGATGGGGCGATCCTCCGCCAACAGGGCGATCAAAGTGGCAAAGGTGGGCTTGCCGGTGGAAAAGGCGATGGTGCCATCCAAGGGATCCAAAACCCAGGTGTAGGGGGATCCGGTCTGGTGGAAGCCAAACTCCTCGCCGAGGATGTTGTGCTCCGGCACGTGGGCGGCCAGCAGCGCCCGCATCGCCCGTTCCGCCTCCCGGTCGGCTATCGTTACAATTGGCGAGCGGGCCTCCTTGTATTCGGCTTTCAGCTCCCCGCGAAACAAAGGTCGGATCACCGCTCCGGCAGCCTCGGCCAGGGCCTGCGCCAATTCAATCCATTCTGGCTTGACCACCTTACTCTCTCTGTACTTTGTCCTCTTCTAGCATAGAAAAAGACTTCCCCTCGGCTATGCGCTCTGGCCGACTGTTAACCCCTCTGGAATGGCTCTGGATCGCGATTGGGGTGATCTTGACCATTTTGGGCACCCTAACCCAGGTGAGCTTGCCGCCTCAGTGGCCAGGGGTGGGCGGATATAGCTTTTCCCTGCAAATCGGCGGCGTGCTGCTGACGGCCTGTCTGGCGGGGCCGGTGGCGGCAGTGTGCGCTCAGATCGTCTATCTGGGATTGGGGTTGGCGGGACTGCAGGTGTTTGCCCAAGGAGGCGGATGGCAATACCTGTACCAGCCCGCCTTCGGCTATTTGCTCGGGTTTCTGCCTGCAGCCTGGGCCTGCGGGATAATGGCCTTTCGACAAACGGATCCTCATTTACCGCGCGCCTCCTTTCCCCCTCGCCGCAACCCCTACGTGCAGCCCAGCCTCTCTGCGCCGGTGCGTCTGCAAGACTTGGCCGCCGCCGGTTTGGTGGCCCTGACCCTGGTTCACCTGACCGGGATCACCTATCTCTTAGCTACTCAGCCCTGGAATGGAGAGTTGCTGCAGTTGCTTCGGCTCTACTCTGGCTATACCCTGCCAGGACAGCTCATCGTGGTCAGCTTCGCTGCCCTCCTAGCCCTGATCCTGCGGCGCTTGCTGCTGCTTTAGCGCAAAAGACCTTCTATCTTTGCGCGATTGCGCATTTGCTCTTGGGCTGGAGCAGCAAAGATTAGCCTAGAGGCAAACTTGCCCCAGAGAAGGGACAAGGGGTTTCCAAGGTTTCACCAGGTTTCTGCAAAGTTTCGTGAGAAAAGGCAAGAATGCGACGCGCTGCGCTAACTCTCTTGGCAACGGGCTTTCTAGCCACCACTCTGACCGCCTGCGGCAACAGCGGCAACTCTGGCGGATCGATTGTCATTCCACCCCAAAGCCCAACCGTTTCCTTTATCAATCCGCCTACCTCTGGGCGCGTAGGCACCTCCACACCGGCTTTCACGGTGCAGGTCAGTGTGCCGGGCGGCGCCCGCTCAACCCAGTTTGTGGAACTGGAAACCTTCAACCCGCTTGGCACGCGCGTGCAAAGGGAAGTCTTTAGCCCCCAGCAGGTTGGCTGCAGCCCAGGTGCCACTTTCTGTAGCTTCAACACCGACTTCCGGGTTGCTCCTGGCGATCCTGCCGGCGTTTGGCAGTTTCGAATCACTGCCTTTGACCAGCAAAACCGCTCTGGATCCCAGACTCTTCTGATTACAGTCTTTCAGTAGGCAAGCCGAGCCGTTGCTTTGGATTGAGAGCTAAGCGAAAGCAGGGGATGCGTCAAGCACCCCCTTAAGGCGTAAGCCCTTCTCACCAGGAACGCCCAAATGCGGGATCCCTCATTCCATGTCCCGACGGTTGGGGTTGCGGGCAGGGTCATTGCTCAAGAAACCAAAAACAAACAGTCCCACAAAAAAGATTACCACCGCGTAAACAGAGATTTTCAGTAACAGCATAGTTTCAGCGACCCGTTTCCAAGTGGATGAAGCGAACAAGCAACAAAGCAATGGTAGAGCAAAGACCGACAGCCACGGAGACGGGATCCCGTCAGACCTGAGGCTCGGCAAAAGTTCTTCACAAGATCATACCTCCCAACAGCTCCTCATTCCCGCCGTTGGCCCCAATTTGTCCCCAAAACGCCTCGGACACTTGCCGGAAAAGAGCCGCAAAGCTCGGCCAGATAGGGATCCCTGGCAAGGGGCAAAATTGTTAAGAAATGTTTTAAAGCGAAAAGCAACATTGCGCTCGCTCAGCGGCAGCAGTGTTGGAGAAGGCTGGGGAATGGGAGGATGGGATCTGCGGCTTTGCTGGCTGGGTACCTATCTATGCCTTTTGACTTGTCCGGTAATCCAGTTCATCAGTTAAACCACTGGGATGCTTCAGAGGAGCGGTTGCCCAGTCAGGCAAGACCTCCGTCGTCTCAAGAGATCTATTGCTCCCGGGAACTACAGCTTTCAGACGGCACCGCGGTTTTTCTGCGCCACTGGCTACAGGGATCCCCGCGGGGCCGGGTGTTGCTGTTGCACGGCAAAGGGGATCACGGCGGCGGGTTTGGCCCCTTGGCGGCGGAGTTGGCGGCTCAGGGGTGGGAAGCTTTGGCGCCCGACATGCGGGGATTTGGTTCGCTGCTGGATCGACCGCTTCGGCCAGTACCAAGCGGATCTAGAGGCAATCGTCAAGCAAGTTTGGCCCCAGCGAGAGCTCCCGCAGATCTGGTGTGGGTACAGTGCAGGGGCCAATTGGGTTACGGAATATGCGCTTGCTCACCCCGACCAGGTGCAAGGTTTGATCCTTATCTCCCCGGCCTTTCGTATCGACCACTATTTCAACCACTTTACCTGGGGTCTTTTACAGGTCTTGGACAAGGTTTTGCCCCAGTTGGCCCTGACCGGCCTCTACGAACCCGGGCGGGTGACCTCCCTAGCGGAGCAGCAGGCAGCCTTGGCTGCAGATCCTTACGTGTGTGGTGTTACCCGGGCCCGGTTTACGGCGGAGCTGGTGCGCAGCGGCCGGCGCTGCCTTGAACAAGCCCACCGGCTGGAGCTGCCAGTTTTGGTGCTCTACACCTCTGCCGATATTGTTGTCAATCCTGCTGGCGCTGTGGAGTTTGCCTGTCGGCTTCCCAAGGGTGAAGTCTACGATTTTCCCCAGTCGCGCCACGACCTTTTGCACGACTGCGAGGCTGCAGCTGTTCAGCAAGCAATTGGCTGCTGGTTGGAGCGGCATTTTCCCCCTCCGCTTTGACTGAGCTCCTGGGGCCCTCATGGCAAAATAGAGAGGCCCTCTTTCTCCTGCTCCTATGAGCCAAGACCTGATCTACCGTCCCCGCCGGCTGCGGCGCACCGAGGCCCTTCGCCAGCTGGTTCAGGAGACCCACCTGCGGGTGCAGGATCTCATCTACCCCCTGTTTGTCATGGAAGGGGAGAACCAGCGGCAAGAGGTGGAGTCGATGCCCGGCTGCTACCGCTACACCCTGGATCTGCTCCTCAAGGAGGTGGAGGAGGCGGCCAACTTGGGGATCCCGGCGGTGGCCCTCTTCCCGGTGGTGCCCGAAGAAAAGAAAGACCCCACGGGGCGAGAATCCTTCAACCCGGAGGGCCTCATCCAGCGGGCGGTGCGTCGGATCAAGCAGGAGATCCCCGAGATCCTGGTGATCACGGATGTGGCCTTGGATCCTTACAACAGCGACGGCCACGACGGCATTGTGCGGGACGGGGTGATCCTCAACGACGAGACAGTGGAGGTGTTGGTTAAGCAGGCCCTCTCCCAGGCGGAAGCGGGAACCGACATCGTGGCCCCCTCCGACATGATGGACGGTCGCGTCGGCGCCATTCGCGAGGCCCTGGATGAGCAAGGCTATACCGACGTGGCGATTCTGGCCTACTCCGCCAAGTATGCCTCCGCTTTCTATGGCCCTTTTCGCGATGCCCTGGGATCCGCGCCCAAGTGGGGGGATAAAAAAACCTATCAGATGGATCCCGCCAACGCCCGCGAGGCCCTTAGAGAAGTGGAGCTGGACGAGGCGGAAGGGGCGGACATTGTGATGGTGAAGCCGGCCTTGGCCTACCTGGACATTATCTATCGGGTCAAGGAAGCGACAGATCTGCCCGTGGCCGCCTACAACGTGAGCGGCGAATACGCCATGATCAAGGCTGCTGAGCAAAAGGGCTGGATCGACGGCAAGAAGGTGATGATGGAATCCCTCTTGGCCATGAAGCGGGCCGGCGCTGACATGATCCTCACCTACTTTGCCAAAGAGGCGGCCCTGCTGCTGCAACAGTCCTAGCTAGGGCCTTCTGGACAACTGGGGAGATTCTCCAATCCAGGTGGGGGGTGCCTTTTTCTCCGCATCGGCTACTAGGTCGCTGGGATCCACCAGGCGCACCTGGATTTGATCGGGCGGCACGCGGTTGAGGCGTTCCTTGATGAGGGCTTGCTGCTGCAAGGGATCCATGCCGCGATCCACTCCCTCCCGCAACCGTGAGACTCGGGCTGAGAGGACTTCGAGGTTCTGCTCCAAAACCTGCAGGCGGTGGTGCTGGGCCAACTGCACCGGTAAAAGGCGATACAGGCCGCCGAGGGCAGCCGCCGTAAACACGAGGTTCACCCCGATGCGACAGAGCAGTTCCCAAGCTTGGGGCTCCGGCTCTGGGGCTCGTCGTTCCCGCAGGCGAGACAGATTTCTTGAACAGGAAGGCCGGACGGGGATCGTCCGCGGGCCGGGAACCGGGAGAGAAGGGGGCGCTCCGGCCCGAACCAGGGATCCCTGCCCCTGCAAACGACGCAGCCGCGGAGCAATAGAGACGCCCAGCTCAGGCCGAGGAACCTGCCCCTCATTGACAGACATGGGGCGAGCCGAGGTACGCGAAGTAGACTTGGGTGTCACGGGTGAAGGGAAGCAATCGGGGGATGAAAGACCACCTCTGCTACTGGGAAGCGCAGCTAGGGCTTATTGAAGCCGATTTTTCCGAACGTGTCAGGCGGTGGTCCAAAACATTTTTCTTTTCAGCTCTACTCCGGTACGGCGGAGGCGGATTTCGGCTCTTTTTCCGGGTCTTCGGTCAACGCCAAGCAGGAACTGCCGGACAGCCCAGAGAAAAACCGGCTATGGCCAAACCCGGAAACGCGCTAGGCTAGAGGTTCCTACCTTGGGCAAGCTCTACGCCGTCCAAAGGACGAAGGCAACAGAGAGCCCAGGGGCTTGTAGGGTGCTTATCGGGATCCGCCTATGCGCATTGCCATCACGGGTGGGAGTGGTTTTATCGGGCGCCGCTTGGTGGCCCGCCTGCTGGAGCGAGGAGATGAGGTGTTGGTTTTGAGCCGCCGCCCTGAGCAGGCCCGCCGCGTTCTGGGAGCATCCCCCAACCTCAAGCTGCTGGAGTACGATCCCTACCAACCGCAAGCCTGGGCCTCAGCTCTGGAAGGCTACGAGGCCATTGTCAACTTGGCCGGAGAGCCCCTGGCCTCTTCCCGCTGGACAGAAGCTAAGAAAAGAGAGATCCGCCGCAGCCGCGTGGAAACTACCCAGGCTCTTGTCCAGGCTCTTGCTTCCCTGCAGCAAAAGCCCCGGGTGCTCCTCAGCAGCTCGGCGGTGGGCTACTACGGATCCCATCCCGAAGGGGATCCCCTGACGGAGGCGGATCCCCCGGGCCAAGGCTTTTTGGCAGAAGTCTGTCAAGCTTGGGAAGCTGCCGCCCGCCCGGCAGAGGAGCTGGGGATCCGCCTGGCCATCCTGCGCACCGGGATCGTGTTGGGGCCCGATGGGGGAGCGCTGGCCCAAATGCTTGCCCCCTTTCAGTTTTTCCTCGGCGGCCCCATTGGCTCTGGCAAGCAGTGGGTCTCCTGGATCCACCGCGACGACTGGGTGAGCCTAGCCTGCTTCCTGCTGCAGCAGGGATCCGGCGTCTTCAACGCCACTGCCCCCAACCCGGTGCAGATGGAAGAGTTCTGCCGCACTTTGGGACAAGTTTTGGCCCGCCCCTCGTGGCTGCCGGTACCAGCCCCAGCCCTAGAACTGCTGCTGGGCGAAGCAGCTCAGGTGGTTCTAACAGGGCAGAAAGTAATCCCTCAGGCCGCGCTGCAGCTAGGTTTCCCCTTCCAATATCCCCACCTCAAAGAAGCCCTGCGGCAACTCCTCATCCCCCAGGGCAACCGCTGAGGGCAGCCATTCAGCCAAAACGCAACTGGCGGCAAGCCCTTGCCGCCCCTCCCAGAGACTGGAGGAGGCTGGATGATCCCTGTGGACAAGAATTTAGGCGCCGCTGCACCCTCCAAAAGGCCTCTTCGGCACAGCAGTGGCGCTCGGCTCTTCTCCACCCGGGTCCGGTCAAGCCCGCCGAAGACGCCCCCTTGGCCTAGGCAGCTAGCGGGAGCGAGCCAGCGAGACCCCTCCCGGATCCAGCCGGTTGGCCAGAACCGCAACCCCAATCATGGGCAGGCTCACCAACAGACAAAAGCCCCACTGATCCCAAGACAAAGGTGCCGTGTCGAAAATGATGTTCATCACGCCCCACTGGCTGAAGAGGATCTGCAGCAGGATGGCCGCTCCAATGCCGATGGTGATAGCCGCCACATCCATTAGGCGTTCGCGGCGTTCCAACTGGCTGGCGCGCCCGCGGCCCAAGAGGGTAGGGATAGCCTGGCTGAGGCTGAGCAAGTAGAAGATGCGCCCAATCACCAGCGCCTGAATGGCCATGCTGCGGGCCAGGTTGAGGTTGCCGGTGGTTTGTTCGATGTATTCAAAAACCCCGAAGATCAAGAGCCAGTTAAAGGCTGAAACCAGTAGAATGCGCTGCAGCAGCCGGGGAGAAAGCAAATTGGCGTCGGGATCCCGCGGTGGTTGGGTCATCTCCCGCCCCGTGCTGGGCTCAAAGGAGAGGGGCACCGTCATGGTGATGGAGTTGATCATGTTGAGCCACAACACCTGGATGGCCAAAATGGGCAGCTCGCGGTTGAGGAGGACGCTGAGGAGAAGGGTCATTGACTCCCCTCCGTTCACCGGCAGGATGAAGGCGATGGCCTTGAGCAGGTTGTTGTAAACGGTGCGCCCCTCTTCGACGGCGGCCTCGATGGAGGCAAAGTTGTCATCGGTCAGGATCATGTCGGCGGCGGCTTTGGCCACTTCGGTGCCACCCCTTCCCATAGCAATCCCCACGTCCGCCTGCTTCAAGGCCGGGGCGTCGTTGACCCCATCGCCGGTCATGGCCACGACCTGACCCTGCGACTGCAAGGCCTTCACCAGGCGCAGCTTTTGCTCCGGCACCACCCGCGCAAAGACGGATCCCTCGTTGGCGGCAGTGACAAACTCCTCTGGGCCGAGCTGCTCCAGATCCCGGCCGCTGTAGGCTTTTACCGGTTTGCCACCCCCCAGGCCCATCTGCTCGGCAATGGCTTGGGCGGTGAGCACATGGTCGCCGGTAATCATCTTGACTTGGATCCCGGCGGTTTGGCAGGAGCGCACGGCGGCAATGGCCTCTGGGCGCGGCGGGTCAATCATCCCCTGCAAGCCCAAGAAAATCAGCCCTTCCTCTAGATCTGAGTGATCCACCTGAGTTTGGCTGCTGGGGACGGTTTTTTGGGCAAAGGCCAGAACTCGCAGCCCCTGCCGCGCCAAGGCCTCCACCTGCTGGCGAATCGGCTCTGCTTCCAAGGGCTGGATCTCCCCTTGGGATCCCATCTGGCTGCCGCAGCGGGGCAAGAGAGCTTCTACAGATCCCTTGACGTAGATGCAGTGCTCCTCCGGCCCCAACCGGTGCAGGGTGGCCATGTACTGAAACTCGGATTCAAAGGGGATGCTGTCCAGGCGAGGGCGGCGGCGCTGCAGATCTTCTCGATCCAGACCCCCCTTCTGCGCCGCCACGAGCAGAGCCGCCTCAGTCGGATCCCCTACAACTTCCCACTGGCCGTTGTCTTTGGGTTGGAGGTGGGTGTCGTTGCAGAGGCAGCCAGCTACGAGGCAAGCCTCAAGAGCAGGCAATTGATGGATTTCGATGGGGGAATCGGCCGCCTGGAACAGGATCTGGCCCTGGGGGCTGTAGCCGCTGCCGCTAACCCGGTAGAGCCGGGATCCGGCGTAGATGGCCTGCACCGTCATCTGGTTTTCCGTGAGGGTGCCGGTTTTGTCCGAGCAAATTACCGTGGCGCTGCCCAGGGTTTCTACCGCCGGCAACTTGCGGATAATGGCGTGGCGTCGGGCCATGCGGGAGACCCCAATGGCCAGGGTTACGGTAACTACCGCCGGCAAGCCTTCGGGGATAGCGCTCACCGCCAGCGCCACTGCCGCTTCAAAGACACTCACTGCCGCTTGGCCCTGCACCAGGCCCACCAAAAAGGTGAGCGCCGCCAAGGTGAGGATAATTTTCAGCAAGGTCAGGCTGAACGCCTCAAACTTGCGCGTCAGCGGAGTTTGCAGGGATCCCCCTTCCTCGATCAGCTTGGAGATGCGGCCTGTTTGGGTCTGGTTGCCGATGGCCACCACCACCCCCGCCCCTTGGCCAAAGGTGACGAAGCTGCCGGCATAGGCCATGTTCTGGCGGTCGGCCAACGGCGTGTCTTCGGGGAGGGATCCCAGCCGTTTTTCCACCGGCACCGACTCTCCCGTGAGGGCCGATTCGTCCACCTGCAAGTTGCGCACGCTTACCAGGCGCAGGTCGGCAGGCACCCTGTCTCCCGAGCTCAAGAGCACCACATCCCCCGGCACCAGCTCCCGCGAGGGCACCCGCACTTTCTGCCCCTCCCGCATCACCGTTACTTCCGTCACCACCGACTTGGCCAGGGCGGCAATCGCCTCCTCCGCCTTGGACTCTTGGATGTAGCTGATGAGAGCGTTGATCACCACCACCGCCCAGATTACGATGGCGTTGCGCCAGGAGCCTAGGAACGCCTTGATCGCCCCGGCCACCATCAGGATGTAGAGCAGCGACTGGTTAAACTGCTGCAGGAACTTAAGCCAGGCCGGGGTAGCTGCCTTGGCCTTCAGCTCATTGGGGCCATACTGCTTCTGCCGCCGCTCCACTTCCGCCTGGGAGAGGCCTTTTTCCAACAGCGTCGGCAAAGAGAGCTCCTCTCCGAGGAGCTGCTGGATGGCTTGCTCCTCCGGCAGGGCATGCCAGGCAAGGGCCGGGAGCAGCTCAGGGGATGAAGGTTTGGCCATGTTCGGAATCTTGAGTTACAACAACACAACGGCAGGACGAGCTGCCGACCTTCCTCCATCTGACAGCCTAGCGGATGCCGCCTGCCCTTCCCAGTAAAACGCTCCCCGAGCAGCTCTTGCTAAGGCAAGCGTCAACAACGTTTAAGGAGGCGGCTAAGATTTGCTGAAAATTCTCGACAGATAGATAGAAAGGATGAATATATTCTTATTAGGTAGTATGATTAGCTAAAGCTTGTGGGGAGCCGAAGTGCTTCGGCCTCCCATGCTAGCTGACCTGTCCGGGCTCTTGGATGGGTTGGTTGGCTCTCTTGCTGTTTTTAATATGGCCGACGGGTCTATCGGTCTCTTTTTTGTTTCCGTTTTGAGTTTTAGAGGGAGTTATCGTGGTACCGACTACAAAGCCAAGGGAATTCCAGGCGCAGTCGGCAGCAGTGCCGCAAAACGGCGCGCGCTCTGAGGTGCAAGGGATCGGATCGAAGGGGTCCGCGTCGGTTCTCCGCCATCAGATTGTCGTCGTCGGGGGAGGGGCAGCCGGCATCAGCGCAGCAGCCCAGTTGCTGGAGCGCCAGCGCAACCTCGACATTGCCATCATCGAGCCATCCGACAAGCATTACTACCAGCCCGGCTGGACGTTGGTGGGTGGGGGTATTGCGCCGCTGGCCAAGTTTGTGCGCGATGAAAAAACCGTGATCCCCAGGGGAGCCAAGTGGATCCAGGCGCGAGTAACCGAGCTGGATCCGGATCACAACCGCGTCATCACCGAGGATGGCCAAGTTATCGAATACGACTACCTCATCATGGCCCCCGGCATCCAAATTGACTGGCACCTGATCGAGGGCTTGCCGGAGGCGCTGGGCAAGGGCGGCGTGACCAGCAACTACTCCAAAGACTACGCCCCCTACACCTGGGAGACCATCCGCAACTTCCAGGGGGGCACGGCCATCTTCACCTACCCTGCCACTCCCATCAAGTGCGGCGGCGCGCCCCAAAAAATCATGTACATGGCCGACGACGTTTTCAAGAGCAAAAGCGGCGTTGGCGTCAACACCAAAGTTATCTTCTGCACCGCCACCCCTACCCTCTTCGCGGTGCCCGAATACAGCGCCGCCCTGGAGAAGGTGGTGGAGCGCCGCGGGATCCAGGTGAAGTTCAGGCACAACCTCAAGGCCATCCGGCCCGAGACCCGGGAGGCCATCTTTGAAGTCACCACCGACGGCGGCAAAGAGGAGGTGAGCCTGCACTACGACATGATCCACGTGGCTCCGCCCATGAGCGCCCCGGACTTTGTCAAGCGCAGCCCTCTGGCAGGGCCCGGCGGCTGGGTGGAGGTGGACAAATGGACGCTGCAGCATCCCCGCTACCCCAACGTGTTTGCTTTGGGGGATGCCTCTTCCCTGCCAACTTCCAAGACGGCAGCCGCGGCCCGCAAGCAGGCGCCGGTGCTGGCGGAAAACCTCTTGGCGGCCATGCAGTCCAAGCCGCTGCCGGCCCGCTACGACGGCTACACCTGCTGCCCCCTGATCACCGGCTACAACTCCCTGATCATGGCAGAGTTTGCCTACGACGGGAAGCTAGCTCCCTCTTTCCCCCTGGATCCAACGCGGGAGCGCTACTCCATGTACTTGGCCAAGGTGCACCTGTTGCCCTGGCTGTACTGGAACCGCATGCTCAAGGGCAAGAGGTTTGAGGCCGACATCTTCAAGCCCATCAATAAGCTGGTGCATCGCTACTAAGGCTCTCCACCCTCTCACCCCCAGCCCCTCTCCCAAGGGGAGAGGGGAGTTTTTTTACAGAGCTGGCTCGCTCTGCCGCTGTGTTGTTACTTAGAAACCTTGTTAGAAAAACTACTAAGTATTTCTTAACGTCAATAGCTTCTGAGAGGTGAGGTTTTGCCGTACAATCAGCCCAGGTCTCCGTGAAAACCGAGTAGACTAGGTAAGGAAGTTTCACTTAAGGTTCTGTTCTATGGATTGTCTCAGAGAAGACGAGCTTGGCTATCTCCTTAAGAGGCGGGAAGAAGTTATAGAGGAGCAGAGAGAGATTCAAACCACTATTCAGTCTTCAAGAAATTGGCGGAAACGAGACATTTTGTCTCAGGCAAGAAAGTGGGGCTGGGAGATTGTCCGTCGTCGTGCCAGACATCCCACGCAAGCTGTTCGCGGGCATTTGAGGGTTAGTATTCCTGGACATGGCGACGGCGATTTTCTGGGGGTAGGAATAGCTCATAGAGTCTTAAAGGAATTGGCAGAGCCTAAACTCACAGAACTACAGCTTCAAAGACAAGAGTGCAGCGACCAAATTGTTAACTTTCTCGTGGGCAGAGGTATTGAATTTAGTTCTTTGCGCGAGTTAGGTTTATTAATCGAGCAGATTGAATTTCTGGAAGAGCAAAACCTAAAACTTAAGCGTAGAATAGAAGAGAGCGAGGAAGTAGCTTTAGATTTGCTCGTCGAGAAAGAACACGAAAATCAGAAGCTGGCCAATAGAATAAGAGAGCTTGCAGAAGAGCAGCTGCAAGTCCAGGAGATCGTCAGCCGTGCCATTTTAGCTCTAAAGGAACTTAAACATATCTTTGACCAGCTTCAGAACGCGGTAAACTACATTCCCATTCCAGAGATTAGGAGCTCACTGCAAAGTTACCTGAACAGGATCATGGCTATTTTTAAGGCTAACCTGCCTTCTACGGGTTCTAGAAAGTTGCTTCAGAAGAACGAGCAGGATATTTATCAAGCGAATTTGGAGGATAACCATGGGTCTCATCGAGAGCCTTGAAACGGCAATCGCGGCCTCGCGTCGCAACTATATTGAGCTCCTTGAGTTGACAGGACAGCTTGTTGCCGAGCGACAGCAGCAAGGTCAAAGGAATTGGCTACGGCTGAATGCCAAGCCCTGGACAGCAGCGACCCTAAAAAAAGCTTTTGCTTCCTTTGCAGCCGCTCGAGCTTACTTTAGTAAGCGCTACGGCATAAAAGCAAGAGGGTGGAAAGCTTTGGCAGAGCAGGTCAATACTGTTGAGACAGCGCTGATTCACTTGGGACTGGCCGTTCGCGAAAGCCCTCAGGCAACCTCCCTTTTGGAGAAGAGTGCCCGGCAATCCTCCTCGATTTCTTGAGGGGATAGGCGTCCACTCTCCCTTTTTTCGCCGTTCTGGCTTTGTATCCCCAGGAGGGGGAAGTTTTTTACAGGCAGGCTTTGAACTTTTTCAATACCGCCCGATCCAGCATCAGCAGGGCTGCGCGTAACCCCCCCGAGTATCCCCAGAAAAAGCCCACCGGCAGATGGCCCTTGGGCGCTTCCAAGTTGGTTTTGAGCTCCCCGTACTCCAGCCAGCGGCCCTGGATCTGCCAACCCACTTTCTCTCCCATACACTCTTCGCGGGGCAAGGCCGAGAAGGATCTCGAGCTGAGCCCTCCCCTTTTCTCCGAGTCACACTCCTGCCAGAGCTGCTTCTGGACGGTAAAGCCAAAGCGTCCATGGCTGGCCTGCGTCCAAAGTTGGTCGATTAGCCGCAGCATCGGGCAGGGGAAAGCTTCAACATCCTTGGGATCGAAAAAGCCCACCTGGGATCGCCCGCCCAGCTTTAACATTAGAGCCGTCGTCCAGCGATCGGCTTCCCCCCACTGGCCAGCCCGCAGCCGATCCCACAGCCCTTGTAGGGCAGGAGCCGCTTCTCCCACCCAGTCTGGCCAGGGGAGAGTAGCGGGCAGGGATCCCTGTCCCTCTAGACAAACTTCGGGAGAAACCAGGGATCCGGATGCCCCCTCTTTTTTCTTTGTCGTGGCAGGGGTAGGGGGCGCCACCATTTGCTCCAGCTCTTCTGCCGAGTGCTGGGCCAGGAGCTGTTCCAGCTCATCTTGGGGTTGCGGGGCCAGAAGCCGCTCCAGTTGCCGCAGATCTTGAGTGCGGATGGCGGGCTCAAAGGTCAGCGGCTTCTTCTCTTCTTGAGAGGCCGCTCCCGGCAGCAGGGCCAGCCACTCGGCCATGGTTTGTGGGCGCTCTTCGGGGTGGAGAGCCATCCCTTTGAGGATGGCGGCCTCCACCTCTTCAGGAATGCTGGGGTTAAGGCTGCGGGGGGGATCCAACTGCCGGCCTGTGGCCCGCACCGGCGCGCACAAGGGCACTATCCCCGTCAGCAGGGTGTAGAGGGTGGCGGCCAAGGCATAGACATCGGTGAAGGCGCCGCGGCGGCGCAGGCTGTCGTACTGCTCCAGGGGGGCGTAGCCATCGGTGCCGTAGGAGGTATGGCGCTGGATCAAACCTTGGGCGTAGGCCCGCGCCAGGCCAAAGTCGATCAACACCGCTTGCCCGGATCCCTCCCGCACCAGGATGTTGGCCGGCTTCACATCGCGGTGCAGGATCCCCTGTTCGTGCAGGGCCATGAGGGCGGATCCCACCTCTCGCGTCAGGCGCAGGGCCTCCGGCAGGGGCAGCGGCCCCTTTTGCCGCAAAAGCTGGTGCAGCGTCTGGCCGCGAACGTACTCCATCACAATGCACCAACAATCCCGCTCCCAAATGACCTCCTCCACCTTCACCACGTGGGGGTGACGGCAGCGGGCCAGTTGCAGCGCCTCGTTCATGAAGTTTTGCTGGAAGCGAGGATAGTCGGGATCCTCGCGGATGCTGTCCTTTAAGACCTTGATAACCACATCCTCAGCACGGACGCTGTCCCAGGCGCGGTAGGTAATGCCGAAGCCCCCTTCCCCCAAAACGGCCTCGATGCGGTAGCGCCCCCCCTGCAATTCTTCGCCAACTGCCCAAGCCATACGCGATCTCGCTCCCCGCCTCTAGGGCTATTCTGTCACGGGGATCAACAACGGACGGCACGTAAAACTACTCGTTGCCGGGCAGACCCCCTGTCGGGCACAGCGGTGGCTCTATCGCCCCAGGGATTGTGGTCATTTCAAATAGCAACGAAACGTTTCTCTACGTCGTTATTGGTAGGCAGGGCTGTCGCAAACGCGCCAGCGGCGCGGAGCGCTTGGATGGCGGCAGAGTGTTTTCACCTAGTTTAAAACGACTCCAAGTCTTTGGAGGGGAGCTTGCTGAGAATAAGGTAGGGATCGGGATCCCAGCTTGCCTGCTCAAGAGCCCACCGGCAGCACCCCCGTTTTCACCTGGAAGATGCGCACTTGTCCATCGCGGATGACCCGCAGCGTCAGGGTCTTGCCCACGCCGGCGGCATCCACCAACTGCTGCACCTGCTCGGCGTCGCGAATAGGTTGGCCGTCAATCTCAACAATGACGTCCCCTTCCCGCAGGCCAGCTTGCTCAGCCGGCGATCCCGGAATTACCTGCCCGATCAACACCCCCTCTTGCACTGTCAGCGTGGTGGATCGGCCCGGGTCCCGGTTGAGGCGCTCCACCAAATCGGGGTTGAGGGTAATCATGCGGATGCCCAAGAAGGCATGCTCCACCCGGCCATTGCGGATCAGTTGCTCGGCAATTTCCATGGCGCGGTTGATGGGAATGGCAAAGCCAACACCCTGAGCCCGCTGGAAAATGGCCGTATTCACCCCAATAACCCGACCTTCCGCATCCAGCAAGGGACCGCCAGAGTTGCCAGGGTTGATGGCCGCGTCGGTTTGCAGGAAGGTCACCCGCTTGTTGGCAGCCCCGATTTGCCCAGAGGAGCGTCCGACAGCACTGATGATCCCCGCCGTTACCGTGTTGTCCAGGCCCAGTGGGTTGCCAATGGCAATGGCCCAGTCTCCTGGCCGCACCTGGTCAGAGTTGCCCAGGGTCACCGTGGGCAGATTTTCGCCCTCGATCTGGATCACGGCGATGTCGGTTACCGGGTCTGAGCCTTTGACTTTGCCTTCGAAGGTGCGCCCATCCAGCAGATGCACCCTCACCCGCTCGCTGCCTTCCACCACGTGGGCATTGGTGAGAATGAGGCCATTGGGATCGATGATGAATCCGGATCCGGTGCCCTCCTGCTGAAACTCTTGCGGCAGTTGGGGGATTTGGCCCCCAAAGAAGCGGCGGAACAGGGGCTGGTTGAACAGCTCGGGATCAATAGGGCTGGCCACGGTGCGGGTGGCGTCGATGCGCACCACCGCCGGTCCCACCTTTTGGGCAACGGCGGCAATGAAATTGGAAGGCCGCACGGCATCGGCAGGAGAGGCAGACTCAGGAGGGGACTCAGACCAAGGCAGAAGGGATCCCACCCCCTCTCCAGCCCGCTGCGACCAAGTGGCAAGGGGAGTTTGCTGCAGCCATGCTTGCCCCCTTGGCGAGGACAACCAGACCCCATAGGCAATGCCTCCGCCAAACAAAGCCATCGCCAGAAATGTTTGCCGTAGAAGCCGTGTCATGATCCCTCCCAGAGCTCAGCCGTATTGCCCCAAAAACACTGCACTGAGGAAGCTCAGGCAGACCGGCGCTACCCACCTGCGCAAGCAGACCCGGTTTACTTTGGCCTATTCTTCTTTTAGCTGTTTAGGGGATATGTGCTTAACTTAGCAAATCTTGCGGGCAAAGACAGGGCTCAAGAGCCTAGCGATGACCGGGAATCTAGCTCACCTCCCTTCCTCAGCACCGCCGGAGCGGGATCCATGGCAACGCCACCGCGCCTGGATGCAGTTGGCCCTGCAAGAAGCCGAGCGGGCGGGAGAAGCGGGCGAGGTGCCGGTGGCGGCTCTGGTGGTGGGGCCGGGGGAAGAGCTGTTGGCCCTAAGCAGCAACCGGCGGGAACAGGATCGGGATCCTACGGCCCACGCGGAGATTTTGGCCCTACGGCAGGCGGGGCAGCGCCTGGGCGACTGGCAGTTGCAGGGCTGTCGGCTGTACGTGACCCTGGAGCCCTGCCCCATGTGCGCGGGGGCGATCAGCCAATCGCGGCTGGCCCAGGTGATCTACGGCGCCGACGATCCCAAGGCCGGCGCGCTGCGCAGCGTGCTCAACCTGCCCGCTTCTGCCGCCAGCTTCCATTGCCCAGAGGTCATCGGCGGAGTTTGCGAGGCCGAGTGTCGTCGCCTGTTGCAGCAGTGGTTTAGCCGCCGGCGGGGGATCCCTCTGGCAACCTGACGGGGAACTTGGGCGACAAAAAGGCCGGGTTGAGGTCGTGCATCGGCAAGCGGTTTTTGATACTGTCATATCGGAAGGCCCCCGGCCCGCCAGCGCGAGCAGCTGGCTGGGATCCGGCCGCGGCCTCGAAGGCAAAGCTCTTTGAAGGCGGGAGCGCTTTGGTTGGTCGGTCGCTTGAGGGGTTGGTTGGGCAATCCTCACCGCAGGATCGCAGTTTCCTTCTGGATCCCTCCTCCGAAGTGGTTTATCGGCAGACAGGGATCCGTTGCTCTTGGGTGGTCTTTCCCAGAGGAGTGACGTGTGAGTGTAGCTCTCTTTTCTTCTCCGGTTGTGTCCCCACTGCCCTCGGCTTGGCTTAGGGGGATCGGCCTTCTGGTTTGGGCTTGGCTCTGCTTGGCCTTTCCGGTGCAGGCGCGGGTGCTGCTGCGGGTGGGGATTGCCGTCAACAAGCCGCAGGTCAGGCTCGGCAGCTCTGCCCCGGCCCGCCTGCTGGATGCCCAGGGACAACCGCTGGCCGAAGTTCCGGCCATGCAGCCGCTGCAGGCCAGCCGGATAGGCTCGGCGGTCAGTTTGGCCGGCCAGCAGGGAGAACGCCTTTACCTACAGCCCACCACCCCCGATGGGTTGGTGTTCATCGACCAGAACTGGTACCGCGGCTGGGTGGAGCTGATCCCCGGCGAAAGTGGAGTGATCGCCATCAATCAAGTTGGTTTGGAGGACTACGTTTCCAGCGTGGTGGGCAGCGAGATGGGGCACCGCTTCCCGATGGAGGCCCTCAAAGCCCAAGCCGTGGCCTCCCGCACCTATGCCCTCTACCATCGCAGTCGTCGCTCCCAGCAGCCTTTTGACTTGGGGAGTGGGATTGATTGGCAGGTTTACAAAGGGGTGGCTGCCGAATCCAACCGCACCCAGGCAGCAGCCCGCGAGACTGCCGGCCAGGTTCTCGTCCACCAGGGGCAGTTGATCAACGCCGTTTTCCACTCCTCCGGCGGCGGCCACACAGACGATGCCGGCAATGTTTGGCTGGAGTCGCGGCCCTACTTGCAGGGGGTGCCCGATTTCGATCACCACTCGCCGGTGTTTAGCTGGACGGCTACCATTCCTGCCCAACAGCTCCAGCAGTTGGCCGGCGGGATCGGGGCCATCCGATCCATTGAGATCCTGCGCAGCTCTCCCTGGGGACGGGCCATCACCCTGCGCCTAGTGGGATCCCAAGGCAGCAAAGACGTCAGCGGCAGCGAATTCCGGCGGGCTCTGGGGTTGCGCAGCACGATGATCGCCATCAGCCCACGAGGGGAGGCGGCCACCACCGCCAGCCTGACCCCTGCTGGGGCAAACTTTCCCGCTTTCTTCCAAATCCAAGGGCGCGGCTACGGGCACGGGGTGGGCATGAGCCAATGGGGAGCTGCCGCCCTGGCCAGCCAAAACTATTCCTACCAACAGATCCTCAGCCACTACTACCGCAACACCAGCTTGGCCGTGGTGGAGGGACGCTAGGCTCAGTCGGAGCTCCTATCGAAAAAGGCCATTTGGTAGCGAAGGCAGCTAAAGCTTTGCCGAGCTTGTGGCAGTTTAGATTGCCCTGCCGGGATCAGGAGTCAGTGGCAATTCTGGAAACTCTGTTAACTCCGATGCAGCACCGTCTCTTCAGACAGGCCGCAGATCGATCAGCAGCCTTCTCTGAGATTGAAAACCGAACTGCCGGTGGCCATTGTTGTTGCAAGATCTGGGAAAAGACTGAGGAAATCTGGCTTGGAGCTGCTGCAGATTTTGTAGAGATCCTGAATCCTCCTGCCAGAATTCTCAAAGTTGGCTCAATAATAAAAAATTAGAAACGTTTACCAGGCACGATTAACCTCTGCCGCTTCTTTTTCCGGCCTATAGCTTCAACCCCAGGTATCTGTCCTATGTCCCTTGCCACTTTAGCCCCCGCTTTTCCCGAACGTTGCCCGGTGCTGCCGGAGGCGCTCACGCCCCTGTGCGAGATCGCCCGTAACTATTGGTGGACGTGGAACCCCGATCACCTCACCATTTTCCGGGAAATGGATCCCGCCCTGTGGGAAAAAACCTCTCACAACCCGGTGCGCATGCTGGAGGAGGTTTCTTACTTGCGCTTGGCGGCCTTGGCTACTGACGTCAACTACCTCAACACCCTCAATCGCATGGTGCAGGCCTATCGGCAGTACATGGCGGCTGAGGATACCTGGGCCAAGCGCACCATGAAGACCTACGACTGGCAGCGTCCTATTGCCTATTTCTGCGCTGAGTACGGCCTGCACGAGTCTTTGCCCATCTACTCCGGGGGCCTGGGCATGCTGGCTGCCGATCACCTCAAATCCGCCTCCGATCTGGGGGTGCCGCTGGTGGGCGTGGGATTGCTCTACCGCCAAGGCTATTTCCGGCAGCGCCTGGATCTCAGCGGCTGGCAAGGGGAGCTGTACGAAGATTGCGAGTTTGACGCGCTGCCTCTGACGTTGGTGCGGCAGCCAGATGGCAGCCCTCTGTTGGTGGAAGTGGCAATGCGGCAGCGGCTGGTGAAGGCACGCGCCTGGCGGGTGGACGTGGGGCGGGTGCCCCTCTTCCTGCTGGATACCAACCTGCCGGAGAATGATCCCATCGACCGCTGGATTACTGCCCATCTCTACGGCGGCAGCACCGATACGCGTATTGCCCAGGAGTGTATCCTCGGCATTGGGGGGGTGCGCCTGCTGCGCCAGTTGGGCCTGGATCCCATGGTCTATCACATGAACGAGGGGCATGCTGCCTTCTTGACTTTGGAGCTGCTGCGGGAGGAGGTGGCACGGGGTACGCCCTTTGAGGCGGCAGAGGCCAAGGTGCGGGAAAAGTGTGTCTTCACCACTCACACGCCGGTGCCGGCTGGGCACGATGCTTTCAGCCCCAACGAGATGGATGCGTTCTTTGCCTCTTTCTGGCCGCAACTGGGCTTGACGCGGGAGCAATTTTTGGCTCTGGGGGCGCGGCGCGGCGGGGATCCCTGGGAGCGCTTCAATATGACGGTGCTGGCTTTGCGCTACGCACGTGCAGCCAACGGGGTGAGCAAGTTACATGGGCGCGTCTCTCGCCAAATGTGGCATGTGCTCTACCCAGAGCGGTCGGTGGAGGAGGTGCCCATCGGCTCCATTACCAACGGGGTTCACGCCCGCACCTGGGTTGCCCCCCTCTTCTGGAACCTCTACGACCAATACCTGGGTCCCAACTGGCCGGAGCGGGTGTCGGATCCGGAGCTGTGGGCCAAGGTGGAAGAAATTCCCGATGAGGAGCTGTGGCGGCGCAAGGAAGCCCTGCGGGAGCGGTTGGTGTCTTTTACCCGCCACCGGGTGTTGCGGGCGCGGCGCAACCGCGGCGAAAGCAACGAACGTCTCCAGGCCGTCAACCAGTTGTTGGATCCCAAGATCCTGACGATTGGGTTTGCCCGCCGCTTCAGCACCTACAAGCGAGGAGATCTAATCCTGCGCGATCTCGAGCGAGTGACCCGCATCTTCACCAACAAAGAGTACCCTGTGCAGATTATCTTTGCCGGCAAGGCTCACCCGCGAGATGAAGAAGGCAAGCGCCTGATCCAACGGGTGGTGGAATGGTCGAATCGGCCTGAGGTGGCTCACCGGGTCGCCTTTATTGAGAATTACGATGCCTACGTCAGCCGCAATTTGGTCCAAGGGGTGGATCTTTGGCTGAACAACCCGCGGCGTCCTCTGGAGGCCTCCGGCACCTCCGGCCAAAAAGTGGGCTTCAACGGGGGGCTCAACCTCTCCGTTTTGGACGGCTGGTGGCCCGAAGGCTACAACGGTCGCAATGGCTGGGCCATCGGCCAAGAAATCGAAGGTCTGGATCCAGCCGCCCAAGACGATCTGGACGCCAGCTCCCTCTACGATGTGTTGGAATACGAGATTATCCCTATGTTCTACGACCGGGATGAAAAAGGGATCCCGCGCCGCTGGATTGCTCGCATGAAAGAAGCAATCCGCACCCTCAACCCGGTCTTCAACACCGACCGCATGGTGGCTGAGTACGTCCTGAAAATGTATGAGCCCCAGCCTATCGAAACGGAGGTGAGTCGCATCTTGTCGGGCTCGGCCGTCGTTAGCTAAGTTAGCCTCCCTCAACCCAGCCCTTCTCCCTGAGGGATGGCCCAAGCGCGCCGCGCCGCCGACGCGACCACCCCCAACCTCTCTCTGGGAGAGGGGAGATAGTTATCATCATGCAAAAATCGGGATCCCCGCCCTCCTCAGGCGAAAAGGCAGGGATCCCTGGCCTGTGTCCATGGAGACTAGGCACTAGCGTTGAGGGTTATCGGGAAGGTCAGCGGCTCCGGCTCCTCCTCAGGCGGTAGCATCACCACCTCCGAGCTGTCGATGATCGCTTGCAGCTCTTCCCCATCAATGGTTTCGGCCTCCACCAAGCGGCGGGCGATGCGATCCAAGAGGGCGCGGTTTTCCCGGATCAGGTAAGTGGCCCGTTGGTAGGCCTCATTCACCAGACGTCGCACCTCTTCGTCGATGAGGGCCGCCGTCTCCTCGGAGAAATCCCGCTCTGCAGCGATCTCACGGCCTAGGAAGATATTGGCATACTGGCGTCCCAGGGCCACGTTGCCCAGGCGGTCGCTCATGCCAAAGCGGGTGACCATGTTGCGGGCAATGCGGGCCACCTGCTGTAGGTCGCTGGCTGCCCCCGTGGTCACCTCCGCCTCGCCATAGACCACCTCCTCTGCCACCCGACCCCCCAGGGCGACGGTCATCATGTTTTTCAAGTGGGCACGGGTGGTCAGGCCCATGTCATCATCGCTGGGCATGAACCAGGTGAGGCCGCCCGCCTGGCCGCGGGGAATGATGCTGACCTTTTGAATGGGATCGTAGTTGGGCAAGAGGGATCCCACCAGGGCGTGTCCTGCCTCGTGGTAGGCCACCAGCTCCTTGCGCCGCTCGCTCATGAGGCGATCCTTCTTCTCTGGGCCAGCCAACACCCGATCCACGGCGTCGTTGATCTCGTCCATCGAGATCTCGGTGAGGTTGCGGCGGGCCGCCAAGATGGCCGCTTCGTTGAGTAGGTTGGCCAGGTCTGCGCCGGTAAACCCAGGGGTGCGGCGGGCCAATTTCTCCAGATCCACATCGGCGGCCAAGGTTTTGCCGCGGGCATGCACCTTGAGGATCTCCAGGCGGCCCTGGAAGTCGGGGCGATCCACCGTCACTTGGCGGTCAAAGCGACCGGGCCGCAGCAGCGCTGCATCCAACACATCGGGGCGGTTGGTGGCGGCGATAACGATGATGCCGGAGTTGCCCTCAAAGCCGTCCATCTCGGTCAGCAACTGGTTCAGGGTTTGCTCCCGCTCGTCGTTGCCACCTCCTAGGCCGGCTCCCCGCTGCCGACCCACGGCATCGATTTCGTCGATGAAGACAATACAGGGGGCATTTTGCTTGGCCTGCTCGAACAGATCCCGCACCCGCGAGGCCCCCACTCCAACAAACATCTCCACAAACTCAGAGCCAGAAATGGAGAAGAAGGGCACACCCGCCTCTCCGGCCACAGCGCGGGCCAACAGGGTTTTACCTGTACCTGGGGGGCCGACCAGCAACACCCCGCGCGGGATCCTGGCGCCCAGAGCGTTGTACCGCTCGGGGTTTTTCAAAAAGTCCACCACCTCGGCCAGCTCCAACTTGGCCTGGTCAACACCAGCCACATCGTTGAAGGTAACCTGAGTTTTCGGCTCCATCTGCACCCTTGCCCTCGACTTGCCAAAGTTGAGCGCCTGGCTGCCAGGGCCGTTTTGGGCTCGGCGCAACAGGAAAAACAGGCCAAGCAGCAGCAAGACGGGCAGGAAGAAGGTGCTGAGGATGCGCCCCAGCAGACCCTCCTCCTGAACCGGGCGCACCGCCAGCTCCACCCCTTGCGCAAGCAAGGTGTTCTCAAACTCGGGGGTGAGGGGAGGCAGGTTGACCAGCACTTGGGTGGCGCGGTTGTTGATTTCCGCCTCGGCAATGGCAATTTGGCGACCATCGGGGGCGATCTCGACCAAGACTTTGCTGACCTCGCCCCGTTCTATGCGGCTCATCAGGTCGGAGTAGCTGATCTCCAGACGCTCAGCCGGACGGGTGCCGAAGAAGGTTGTGGCCAGCGAGATCAAGACAATGGCCAGCAACGCGTACAATCCGGCGCTTCTCCATTTTTTGTTTTTACCTTTCTGACTCACGGAAGCGTTTCCTCCCAAAGGGTGCTTTTTATCGAACTCACAGATGGCATCTGGGGTCGAGTGGATTCTTGCAACGATAGACTATTAATTAATATTAACCCGGCTGAGAGGCCGGGGAGAATAGCCGAAGATCCGCAGGATCGCGCACTTTTGTCAACGGGCTTGCGGCTAGGATCGGGGGCGAAAGGGCCGCACTCCCCCTCTTTCCTTGGTTTTCTAGGGAATCCCCATGCTGACTCAACTGCGCCAACTGAGCCTGGCTGCCGACGGACGCTACCTCAGAGATGAGGAGATGCAGTTCATGGAGAGCTACCTGGCCTCCTTTGAGCTGCGCCTGGGCGCCTATCGCAAAATCCAAGCGGCGGAAGCCCAGATTGTCGGCGAGGTGGAGGCGAAGCTGCGCGCTCTGGATCCCTACTTGCTCATGCGAGGGGTGGAGGATTTCCGCAACAAATGGAGAGCCGACACCGTGCGGGTTTTGCGCCTCTCGGCTTTGGCCATGCTCCTAGACGATGAGCAGCGCTACAAGGAGCGATTTCTCTACTGGTTTCAGACCTTGATGCGGGCCTTCCGCACCCAGCGCAGTTGTGAGGCTACCTACCGCTTCTTGCAAGAGGTGATAGCCAAGTACCTCACCCCCGCGGAGTTTGCTTTGATCCAGCCGATTCTGGAAACCAACCGTACCCTGCTGGGTCTCACCTAGGCCGCAGGCTCGGAGGAAGGGCTCGCCTCGATCACCTCCAGCTCGTCGGCCTGGAGGTGGGCGCGGAACTTATTCCCAAACTGCACCTGAAAGGGAAAATTAGCGCTGATCGGGCGGCCGTTCCAGTCTTGGATCACAGCCGTCACTTCTCCCTCCATACCTTTGAGGTCAAAAGGTTGATTGCGATGTTCCGGGTGGTGATAGACGATCACGCTGGTACGCACCCGCACTCGATCTCCGACTTTCATCACACACCATTACACGGCGCTGTTAGGAGCCGTGCCCTCCAACCGTTGAACGTTAAAAACTTGCAATACCCTAGGTTGGCATTTTGCCATAGCTGCTTGCCAGGAGCGACCTCCTGCAAACTCACTCGATTGGTTGCTTTCAGCCGCACGCCCCGCTCACCTCGCTGCCAGGGGAGTGTGGCTTCGCCGCTTGCTACCCACCGTCTGGCGGAGCTGGGTTTGATTAACATCAGGGGGGTTTTCCCATCCACGGCAAACATAGGTACCAACACGGCTGTAAGCTCTTCTGTGTACGCCCCCTCGCCCCTACGGAGGTTTCAGGCTGGGGGAGAACCTGTAACATGTTTTGGGCCGCTGGGCCTAGATCCTCTGCTTGCCCTCCGGCGTTCCTTGCGAAGCTTGGCCAGGCTGTTCTCGCGCCTAGCTTGCCGTTGCGATGCTGGCATCGCTACTCCTGCCAATTGCTAACCAAGTGCCTCCAGCCCGCTGATGCGATCAGTCGCGGCACTTGGCCTCCTGAAAAGGCAGCCCACCCCAGGAGCCTGCTGGAAACACTCTAGCTCAGCCCCTAACGAAGACTGCGGAATGTAGAGAACTATGTAGAAATTGATACAGTGGTTTGCATTTCTCCGGGATCCCCTCGCCCTTGAGGAGCCGCGCCGGCTTCTGGGAGCATTGCCCCAACCCAAGCCCACTGACTTCAGCCGAAAGATCCCTCTGCGGAACCTGGGATCCGTGGGGCTCATCAGTGTATTCCCGGACACGTTTTTGGGAGACTTTGACCAATTCTGAGGATCCCAGGCCTAGAGTGGTGGTGGATGTTCTGGCTCGGGGCCCTTTTGTTCGCGGTCGAGATCTGGATATTTCGACGGCTGCCGCTCGCCAGCTGGGCATTTACGAGCAGGAAGTGGCGAAAGTAGAGGTGCCTCTGCTGCCTCCCCAAGAAGTTCCTCTCTCCGGCGTTTTGATGAGCCTAAGGTAGAAATTGCTGGGCAAAAATAACTACTAGAATCGGCTCCCGATGGGGAGAATCTGCCCAGGCTAAATGCCTGAAGATTTGCTGGGCTGGTTTTCTGCTTCTTGTCTGCGGCGATCGCCAATGCCGCAGTCGCCGCAGCATTCGGGTCGCTTGAAGTCGTCCCAATGGATGCAGGCCCGGCAGCCCTTCAGCATTTCCGGCCAGCGCTCTCGAATTAGCAGTTGTCGCAGCCTCACTTCTCGTGATTCGGGAAAGGGGTGTTGCAATTCATCCATGGCCCTGGGATCCGCAGCTCTCTGTCTCTGGTATAAGGGCAAATGAAAGTCTGCAATCTAGAAATATCGGCATAGCTTAAGGTTTGTGCTTTGCCGATCTCCAAAGAGGGCTTGGGCTAGCCCAATTTTCTTGAGCCCATTACTTTGCGAAGGGATTTGCAAAAAATATAAACGGATTTCTTACAAGATTTAGCTGGATTTTTCCCCGCTTAACACAAAGGTGGGATCCAGAGGCAGCAACAGTTGGCTGCGACCGCGGTGTTCCAGGCGGTTCACGGCTGATTGGATCACCTCCACATGATGAGCTCGCACGGCAGCCAGCCCGGCAGAGAGGCCGTAGAGCCCCTCCAGAGAGTTGGTGGTCGCCACAATCCTGCCGTTGGGTTTGAGATGGTTCCAGGAGGCCTCCAGGATCTCCCGTAGGGGATGGCCACCTTCGATACAGATGCGATCGGGGGGCGGAGAGAGCTGATGCAAGCAATCGGGGGCGGTGCCCTGGATTACTTGCACGTTGTTGAGGCCGAATTTCTCGCAGTTGCTCTCGATCAAGCTGACCACCTCGGCATCGCGCTCGATGGCAATCACGCGAGCGCGGGGGCAGAGAATGGCCGCTTCGATGGCGATGGTGCCTGTCCCGGCGCCGATATCCCATAGGCAGTGGTCTTCTCCCAGGCGCAACTGGCTCAGCACCAGCACGCGTACCTCGCGGGGGCTCATCGGGATCCCCGGGATCCGCTCAAAGGCGGAGTCCGGGATCCCTGGGGTGCGATAGGGCCAAGAGAAGGGGGTTGCCATTGCCAAAGACCGCTGCCGGGGAAATGGCCATACTTCTCAGCATAAGGCGAAGCCCCGACCAACTGGCTACGCTCTTCATGTCCCCCTCCTGGGAGAGGGGATCCCCGCGCTAGGCCAGCCTAGGTCAGTAGCCCCGTGAGGGCCGGACAAGGCTCCAAAGCTGATGATCGGACTCGAACCGATGACCTGCTCATTACGAGTGAGCTGCTCTACCGACTGAGCTACATCAGCAAGGGTAAGCAATTCCGCATCCCTTTGTTCAGCCAGTTCAGCAGCGCAAACTGGGAACGCGGGACGGGAAAGCTGACTTAGACTATTGATGCTCACCAATCTTAGCGCATCCTTGCCCTGCTCGGGATCCCCAGGCCGTCAATCCTAGAGAAAGACCTAAGGTTAACCAGGCCAGCCAGTCGCCTGTGCGCGTGTAGAAGGTTACCTGGGATTGCCGCCTGACCTCTCCAGTCACCACTCCGCGCTGAAAAATCGGGCCCACCTGCTGGAGTCGACCTGAGGGATCCACCACCAGGTTGCCGCCGGTGTTGTTGACAAAGACCACGCTGCGCCGGTTCTCGACCGCCCGGAAAACCGAAAGCCGGCCGTGGAGCATAGGCCAGTGGCTGTTGCCAAACCAGCTATCGTCGGAGATCACGATCAACGACTCTGCTCCATTGCGGGTCAGAGTTCGGCTGGGGGCGGGCAATACACTCTCCAAGCAGATCATCACCCCCAAAGGCCCAAACAGCTCCCCTCCCGCCAGCGGCCGATAGCCATCTGGGGAGGGCGCGTAGCGCCCCGACTCAAAATAGGGGAAGATCCACTGCTTGCCAAACCAATCCAGCACTTGGCCTTGGGCGTTGAAGAAGAGGGCGGTGTTGAAAAATCGCTGCTCCTCCTCCGGCAGGTGGGCTGTGCGGGGATCCGGCTCCGTGGCCCCCGTAATCAAAGCCCCTTCTGGGGGGAGGATGGCTCGCATTGGCTCGATCACATGGGGTTGCAGGGGGGTGTTCAGCAACCGGGCCCGCAAGGCTCCTTCCGGCCAGATCACCAACTGCGCCCCCTCGGCCACCGCCTGGGCCGAAAGCTGGTGCAACTCCCGGTAGCGCTGGCTGCGGTACTCCCAACTGCGATCGGCTTCCAACCAGGCCACCTGCTGCACCGTCCCCACGCGAAAGCTGGGATCCCCTTCCGCCGCCGCTAAAACATCAAAGTAGGCCAGCCGCAGGCTGCCATAGGCCAAGACCAGCCCCCCCAGACCTAAGCCGCAGGCCAGCGTGCGCCGGATATCCGGGTTCTCGGCCCCCGAGCAGGATCCCTCTGCCCTCCATTGGCAGCGGAGCTGCTCGGCCAACTGCCAAACCACGCCATTGACGAACACGGCAAAAAAGGTCACTCCCCAGATCCCGGTGAGATCGGCAATTTGGATCCCCAGGGGCCAGTCAAAGAGCAGGGATCCCCAATGAAAGGGGATCGGCCACCAGAGCAGGCCCAGCAGCCCATCCAGGCCTGTCCAGACCGTGGCCAGGCCCAGGGGACGTGCCCAGGGGGGGAGGGGCCGGCTCAGCGCCAAGCTCAAGACCGTGGCTGTTGTGAAAAACAGAGGGATCAGGGGAGCCACCACTGCTCCTCCCAGGATCTCCCAGGCGCTGAGCACTTGAAGCGAGAAGGGATCCACCCAGAAGGCGTACAGGCACACGCAAAACCAGAGGCCATAGGCCAAACGCCACTGCCTCCAACCCTGTTGCTGTTCGCAAAGGTAAAACAGAGGCGCTAGGCCCAGCAGCGCTCCCGGAAACCAGTGCAGCCAGCGGTTGGGGGATCCCAAACACAGCAGCAAAACGGCCAGCCCCGCCAGCCAGCGGGATCTCCACTCTGGGCGAAGCGGTGGGAGCAAAGCCGGGTGTTGAGGGAAGGAGGGCAGCTCTAGGGCCATTGGCAATGCAGGGGAATCCTCTGAGTGCTGCGGGCAGCCGCAAGAGCCGGCCTTGCTCGCATCCCATCATCTTTACAGAGCCTGCTGAGGCCTGCAAACGATCCCAGCGGCCCTAGCGCGGATACCACCGCTTTTGCCAGGCCCGCATTTGCTCAATCTCCGCTTGCTGGGTAGTGACAATGGCTGTTGCCAGTTGCCGAATCTCGGGGCACTTGGATTTTTCCAGAGCCTCTCTAGCCATGACCAGGGCTCCTTCGTGGTGCTGGATCATTGCTTGCAGGAAGCGCAGATCGAACTCAGGGTCAGCGGCTCCCAGGTCGGTATCCATGCGCATAGCCGAGATCATTTCTGGAGTCATGGCCATCTGGTGGCCCATCTCTTCATGCCACATGACGGGCTCCTAGGGAGCTAGCGGGTACCAGCTCAGCCGCCAGTCTTGCATCTGCTTGATTTCTTGGCTTTGGGCGACCCCAATGGCCCTGGCCAACTGACGAATTTCCCGCCGCCGGGATTTTTGCAGGGCTTCTGTGGCCATGCTCACCGCTCCCTCGTGGTGGAGCATGACTCTAGTCAATGATATGCTGGACTATACTGAAAATAATGTACA
>NZ_JAOALE010000005.1:0-100779 GCF_047462575.1 Synechococcus sp. 'PEA 65AY6A-5F PE A' | reverse complement strand
CCCCAAAATAATCCGCCGCTTCTCTCGGTTTTACATACCTAGCCATACCAAGCAGTCATACTGAACATACTGTACATTATTTTCAGTATAGTCCAGTATATCATTGACTAGAGTCATGCTCTGTGGCCGGCTGAGGGCCCGCTACAGCGAACGGGATCCGCGGGTGCTGGGCTTTTTAAGTATGCAATTCCACTACACGGGGCAAATGGTCTTGCAAGCCCTATCCCCTCAAGAGCGCGGCCTCTTCCACCCCTACTTGAAGGTCATGGACGACCACCTCTACATGCCCCTCCAGAGGATGTACGAGGGTGCCGCCGCCCATGCAGGCGATACCTTTTCCGCCCCCCTGGCTGCCGTGCAAGAGCTCTTGCCTCTGGTTACCAGCGTGGCAGAGTCCATCTGTGCTGAGGTGGCGCAGCGTTTCCCAGGCTATCGCTGCGAAAGCGGCCCCTTGAGGGATCTGGAGGTGCGGATTTCCAGCATCCGCGATGTGGAGATGTTCCAGGTGTACTTGGGCCTCTGCGTCCTGGAAGGCAGTGTGGCGGCTGTCCAACAAGAGCTGTTTCCCCTGTGTGTGATGCTCTACCCTCCTTTGAAGGTGGAGTGGAAGCTGGTGCGGCAGATGCTGGAGCTTTTGGATGAGGCGCTGCGCTTTCAGCTCACCCCGGCCAGCTACACCGTCCTGCTGCCTTATCTGCGAGCCGTGCAGAGCATGTTCTCGCTGGAGGTTTTCCTCGAAAGCGACCCCATCTGGAGCCATCATCCTGACGTGATGCGCTTTATGGGAACGGCGCAGAACCTGTTGCAAGAACTGATGGGTCAAGGAGCTATCTGAAAACCCGCCGGCAGCCCCATTCCCATCCCACTTCTTTACTAAGAGAGGACTAAGAGAGGTTGGTGAGGGCACCCTGCTGCTTCGAGCTCAGGTAGAGCAACTGCGTTGGGTAGGCAAATTCGATTCCCTGTTCCTGAAAAGTTCGCTTCAGAGCCAAGTTGATGCGCTCCTGCACATCCATGTAGAGGTTGTAGTCTGGGCTGAGCACGTAGTAAACCACTTCGTAATTGAGGCTGAAATCTCCGTAGGCGGCGAAGTGGGCGCGGTCAAATTGGGCGTTGGGCTCGGCTTCGATAATTTGTCTCACCAAGGTTGGAATGGCCTGCAGCTTTTCGGGGGGAGTTTCGTAAACAACGCCAAAGCCAAAAACCACCCGCCGCCGCTGCATACGTTTGTAGTTGCGAATTCGGGATCCGGTGATATCGGTATTGGCCATCACGATCTGCTCTCCGCCCAAGCTGCGTAGGCGCGTGGTTTTGATGCCGATGTACTCTACGGATCCCATAAAATCGCCCAAAATTATAAAATCCCCAATCTCGAAAGGCCGATCCATCAAAATAGAGATATAGGCAAACAGATCCTGTAAGACTCCTTGCGCCGCCAAAGCAATGGCTATACCGCCAATGCCCAAGCTGGCCACCAGTGCTGCCACATCAAAACCCAGATTTTCCAGCAGAAACAAGATACCGATAAGGGTAAACACCACCCGGATCAGAGGGGAGAGCAACAGCAAGCTTTGCTCGGTGGTGGCATCGCCTTTTTTGCGCATCAGGTAAATGCGCAGAGCATACTCTACACTGGCGCTGAGGAGATTGATGCCCAAGTAGGTGCCAACGACAGTGGCCAGGATGTCCAGAGTTTGCCGCAGGACGGTGGCCAAATTTAGGCTGCTCAAACAGACGTAAATCAGAGCCAGGTAGAGCAAAGGGATCAGGTAGCGCTCTACTAGTTGAATAGGAGTATTGCCGGGGATCCCGCTGAGTTTAGAGAACCAACCTGCCAAGGTTCGGAGAACCAAGCCCCGCAACACAGTGCGGATGGCGAAGATCCCGACTACAAAGATGAAAAATACCAGCAGGTAGTTCCAAAGGGGGTTGCCCAGCAGTTGGAAGCTGAGAATCTCCTGAAGCATGGCCTTGAAAACCGCCTTCTTCGGTCAACCAACAGCGAATAAAAGCAGCGGGAAAGCCCAGGGCAAAAGAGTCGCCTGGATTTGCTGCTTCTGTAACCAGTACCCTCTGGGTCTTAGCTAACAAAACAGGGACATCATAACACTGTGTTTATCGCTACTTAGCCGGCTGCTTGGAGAAAGGATGCTCGGGATCCACCAGCTCGGCCACAAATTGGTGCAGGATGGGCAGGTAGCGCTCCCCGGCCACTTGTAGCAAATTGTTGTGATCGGCTCCCTCGATGGGCACCAAACGCTTGGGATCCCGTGCCGCTTGGTAAAGGGCTTCGGCATGCCAGAAGGGGATCAAGCGATCCTGGGTGCCGTGCAAAATCAGCAGTGGGCAGTTGATCTGGGCGATGCGGCTGAGGTTGTCGAAGCGATCAAAAGGCAGCAGCGGGATGCGGGTCAAGACGCGAAAAGCAGTTACAAAGGTCGATTCCAGGATCAGACCCCCCACCGGCTTTTGGGCTGCCAAGTAAACCGAGGGCCCGCCCCCCACCGAGCGTCCGTAAACCAAAATCCGCTCCGGCGGGATCCCCTGCTCCACCAGATAGGCGTAGGCGGCCTCAATGTCCTTGTAGGCACCGGCTTCGGAAGGGATCCCTTCGCTGGTGCCGTAGCCGCGGTAGTCGTAGGCCAAGACGGCAAACCCCCCCTGCTGCAGGCCAGCCAGGCGCGGCAAGATATCTCCCAAGTCCTCGGCGTTGCCGTGGCTGTAGAGGAGGGTATAGGTGGCTTCGGGGTTGGGCAGATACACCGCCGAAATCTGCAGGCCATCGGCGGTGGTGAGCTTGAAAATGGCATCCCCATCCTGGTAGCTGGCGGGGCGAGGCAAAAAGATCAGCCGCTCCGATTGAAACCAGCCCAGCCAGAGCAGGTAGCCGTACACCCCCAGGCCAATAAGCAGCAAGGATCGCCCCACCTGCAGCCCCGGGAAGGATCCCAAAATCCAATTCAAAGGCTTTAACATCCCTCGGCTTGGCATCGAGATAATTCTCCTCACCCCCGGCCCCTCCCCCAGAGGGAGAGGGGGAATTGGTGGCGGCGACGTCGGCAACTAAGGCCTACGGCCCGCTGACGCGAAAGGCCTACGGCCCGCTGACGCGATCAGGATTCGGCTGGCAAGGCGGAACATTTCCAAAGGCAAACCCCAATCCAGTTAACCAGAGTATGGGCGACGATGGTCACCAGCAGGTTTCCCGACAGCCACACGCCCAGCCCCAGGAGGACGCCCACGGTGCTGGCCCAGACGGCATAGGGCCAACCCTGCCATCCCAGCCAATGCAAAACCCCAAACAAGAGGCCGCTCAAGAGGATCCCGCCCGTCCACCCCAAGGGACTGGCCACCAGGGATCCCATCAGCACGCCGCGAAACAGCCATTCCTCGCTCCAGCCCGGCAGCACCCCCACCCAGAAGATATCTGACCACTGCAGGGGATCCGCCACCAGGTGCAAGTAGGCGGAAGCCGCCCGGCGATAGGCCGGCCAAAGCCAGTAAGCCCCGCAGCTGAGCAGCGCCACCCCCAGCCCCAGCGCCGTTCCCCAGGCAACGGCCAGCGGATCCCAACGGAAGGGCACGCGCAGGGATCCCAGCCAGATCCAGAGGCCGGCGATCACCGCCGCGATCAGGCTGGTCAGGCCCATCCCGATCAGGATCTGTTGGCGCGTACAGGGTTGAATCTCGGCACTCATGGGAGGGGATTTGGCTTGGCACCCTATTCCCAGGGTAGAGCGAATCTCGACAAGGACGGCTGCCTGAATCCACACTGGCAGCGGGGAACACTCCAAGCCCTGAAGGGCGGGGCCTAGGCCGCCATTGTCTCGGTCAACAGGGTAGGAGCTCTCAACTCCCCGCTGCTTGCCAGTGGAGGTGCTGCCTCAACAACTGGGCGTGCTGGGCCGATCGCTCCACCCAAACGGCCACTTGGTCAGGGCCGAGGGCCGGCCCATCGGCATAGCAGGCCAACCAAGCCCGGTGCAAAGCTTCCGGATCCTCTGGGATCGCCTCGAGATCCCAGCCGGGCATGCCCAATTCCTCAAGCAGCGTTGTCACCTTGGGATCGTAGCTGAGGCCAAAGCAGGCACAGCCCTCGGCTGCCGCCATCACCAGGCCGTGGTAGCGCATCACAATTGCCAATTTCACCCCCCGAAAGACCCCCTTTAAAAGATAGGGATCCCGAATTTCCAACACCTGGCTGTGGCCGGGCAAGCGCTGTTGCAGCCGTTGCGCCAAGCGGTAGTCTGGCCCCAGGTCGGGGGATCCAGGCGGAGCCAGTTGGAAGGGCAGCAAAAGCAGATAAGCTCCGGTGGCAGCCTGGAGGCGTCTCAGGCCCTCAGCCAAAATCTCCAATCGCGCTGGAGTGAGCTGGGGATGCTGCCGCAAGACCACGGCAATGCGGGGCTGAGGCCATCTTTCCCACTCCGGCAGGGTTTTGGAGGGCAGGCCCCAAACCGGATCCGGGGCCACCTGATGGGGGATCCCCCAGGCTCGCAGCCATTGAGAAGCAACGGCGTCGCGCACGCTGATGGCTGTACAACCTGCTAGAGCGCGGCGGGCCAGCTCGCGGATCCAGCCCCGCTGCAACGGCCCGATCCCCTGGGCCCAGGCCAAGGTTTTCAGCCCCCGCCGCTGGGCCCAGAGCATCAGTCCCAGGTAGTAGAGGGGGCTGCGCCAACTGGTGCGATCCTGCAGCAGGCTGCCCCCACCCCAGATAAAAGCTTGAGACTGCCTCAGATAGCGCCGCAAAGCCCAGCCATCGAAGCGCGGGCAGGCCAGTACCCCATAGGTGGCAGCCGTTTCCGCGGGGCGAGGAGAGAGCACCACCGGCTGTACAGGGCCGGACAACTGCTGGAGTTGCCGCAGTAGGGCCAGCAACAACGCCTCGTCGCCGGCATTGCCGTAGCCGTGGTAGCCACAGATCAAAACCCGTGGCCCCTGCATCGAGCCGATTTGCTCAGGCAAGTTGCGCCGGGATCCCCAATCAGTAGCAGTCAAGGTTGGTCGAACTCGGCCCGTTGCATCGAGAACCTAATCCAGCCTACAGCTTCCTTCCGGGATCCAGAGCGCTGCCGGCGCAGACATCTCCCTTGCAGCGGAAGGTCTCAGACAGGTCTTCCTTGATGTTCTCCCCACGGCTATAGCTTGCTTCCGCGCAGCGCTCTGCCAGGGGGGTCTTTCTCAGCTTGTGGGATGGCTCCCACTTGCCGAGCTGCCCAGAGCATGCGGTTTGCATCGCAGGGGACGCCGTAACCCCAACCCCCAGACCTATGGCCCGCTTGCGGGAAGGGATGTGGAAACACCCCAGATACTTCCTCTTCTTGCCGCAGTTTCGTATCTCGGCTATTGCTCTAGCCACCTGGCAAGACGCTGCCCTGGATCTTCTGGCCCTGCCAACACTGCCAATGACAAGAGTCCTGGATATCGAGATAGCGCTTCCAGGCGCAAGATCTCAACGCGGTGGGACAGGGATCCCTTTTGCAGAAAAGTTTGCTAAGCAGTTCTAACTGAGTTTTTCGCACGTCGATAACAATCTTGCCGCCCTTCTGGGGCGAGATAGCGGCGAGGCAGCCGCCTGCCCTGCGAAACAGCATGTCGAGATCCGGGCTGGTAGGGAACTGGGGATCCCAGCAGCCAGCAGACAAAGCACTCGGAAACCCCCCACGCTCACCCGGATTTGGCCCACTCAGAGAGGGAAAGGATCCCCTGCCGGCCTAAGAAGCGCCGCCCTATAATGGGTCAGACTTGCGGTCGCTCCGCAACGCTGAAGTGACGGGGTTTTTGAGGTGACCTACGGTCGCAGACCATCGGCCCGCTGGGCTAGGAATTCGGCTTCGCAGCATCCTTACAGCCGCCCCTTTCCGGGGTATGACGAGTATGCCGACGCCGCCCGACCCGCTCGCCCCTCCTGGAGAGCTCAGGCCGCCGCCACGGTGGGCAACCTGTTGCTGGGATCCCTGCTCTTGGGATCTACAGCGACGGCTGCCGGCTTGATGGGGTTGGCCATCAGCTTCCGCAACCTGCCCGATGTGCATCAATTGCGGGACTACGTGCCGGTGGCCACCACCCACATTGTCGATATTCGCGGCGAGCCGATTGCCAGCTTGCACGGGGAAGCCAACCGGGAAGTGATCTCGCTGGAAGAGGTCTCGCCGGAGATGAAAAAAGCCCTGCTGGCCATTGAAGACAGCCACTTCTACACCCACCCCGGCATCAACCCGGTCAGTTTGGGCCGGGCGCTGCTGGGCAGTGTTGAAGGGGGGTTGGGCTCGGCAGGAGGCGGCTCCACCCTGACGATGCAACTGGTGAAGAACCTGTTTTTGAGGCCGGAGCGCACCCTCAGCCGCAAGGTGGCCGAGATTGTGCTGGCGGTGCGGCTGGAGCAAGTCTTTACCAAAGACGAGATCCTGGAGATGTACCTCAACCAGGTGTACTGGGGGCACAACCTCTACGGCATCCAGGCGGCGGCCCGCAGCTACTTCAACAAGGATGCGGCGGAACTGAACTTGGCGGAAGCAGCGATGTTGGCCGGGATCCTGCCGGCCCCGGAAATCCTCAGCCCCTTTCGCAACCTGGAAGGGGCCAAGCGACGGCAGCGGCTGGTGCTGGATCGCCTGGTGGAGCTGAACTGGGTTACCCCGGAAGAGGCCCAGGCGGCACGGGAGCAAGAATTGACCTTGGGCCGCATCACCTCCTTCCAGAGCAACGCCCCGGCGGTTACCGACGCCATCGAGGCAGAGCTGCGGCGCCGCTTTGGCGAGCAGGCCATCCTCCAGGGGGGGCTGCGGGTGCAGGCCACCATCGACCTGCGGCTGCAACGCCTGGCAGAGCGCATTGTCAACGAAGATGGGCCCCGCATCGGAGCTGCTCGCCGGGCCGACCAGATGGCCCTGGCGGCGGTGGATCCCCGCACCGGCTATGTCAAGGCCCTGGTGGGCGGCATCAACGCCCAACGGGGCCAATTTAACCGCGCCACCCAAGCCTTTCGCCAAACGGGATCCACCTTTAAGCCCTATGTGTACTACGCGGCTCTGGCTACCGGCCGCTACGGGCCCAACAGCATCCTCTACGACACTCCCATCACCTATCCTGGCTCGCCTCCCTACAGCCCGAAAAACTACGACAACACCTTCTACGGCCCCCTCACCTTTGCCCGCGCCTTGGAGCTCTCCCGCAACGTGCCCACCGTCAAGCTGGCAGATGAAGTCGGGATCCGCAACGTCATTGCGGCAGCCCAGGCCACGGGCATCAGTGCCGAGATGTTTCCCAACTTGGCCACGGCCCTGGGCTCGGCCAGCGTCAGCCCCCTGGAAATGGCCGCCAGCTATGCGGTGTTTGCCAATGGCGGCTACCGGGTGGAGCCAACTCTCTTGGCTCAGGTGGTGGATCGCAACGGTCAGATTCTCTTCGAGGCCAAGCCCCAGCCGCAGCGGGTTTTGGATCCCTGGGCGGTGGCCACCCTCAACCAGATCCTCAAGGGGGTGGTGACCCAGGGCACGGGGACGGCGGCCCGTCTGGACGATGGGCGCCCGGTGGCCGGCAAAACCGGCACCACTTCCGATTTTCGCGACGCCTGGTTCATCGGCTATGTGCCGCAACTGTCCACCGCCATTTGGATCGGCAACGACAACAACTCCCCTATGTTGCCGGGCACGGCAGGAGGCGCCTTTGTCGCCCCCACCTGGAAGCGCTTCATGAGCGAGGCCCTGCAAGGGATCCCACCCCAAGACTTCCCCAGCCCCCAGCAATTTCTTCCCCCCCGGCCATGAGCAATAGCGAGGAGCGGCTGGCGCGCATCGAGCGCGCCGTCGAGGCCAACGCCCAGGCCATCGCCCAACTGACCCGACAGAACCAAGAGGTGCTGCAAACCATTGCCGGCACCGAGGAGCGCATTGCCAGAGCCGAGGAACGCATTGCCAAAGCCGAGGAACGCATTGCTGGCGCCGAAGAACGTCTGGAGGCCGAGGTCAAACGGTGGGACGAGCGGTTTTTCCAGCTCAGCCGCGATACCCTCAACTTCACCCGCAATGTAGTGACCATCGCCGCCATCACAGCGGTTTTGATCCCCCTGCTCAGGGATGTCGCTCCCCTGCTGATCGAGCTGCTGCGGCAGGGATCCCGTTAGCTCTGGCCCCCTGCTTGGAGAGGAGGGGACGGTCTCAGCCTGCACGGAAATGGCGAGGGGATCCCAAAGCGTAATCATTCTGAGTTACACTAAGACTGCAAAGAAAGGTAACGCCGTTGTCCGATTTATCTTTGCCTTCGCTGCGTCCTTTCTTGCATTCTTTGCACAAGACACAGAGGACAGACGATTATGGCTTTTGAACTCCCGGCTCTGCCCTACCCTGCCGACGCCCTCAAGCCCTATATGTCGGCGGAAACCTTCTCCTACCACCACGGCAAGCACCACGCCGCCTACGTGGCCAACCTAAACAAGCTGATCGAAGGCACCGAGCTGGCCAATAAGTCGCTAGAAGAAATTATCAAGACCACGTTTGGGGATCCCGACAAAGTGGGCATCTTCAACAATGCCGCCCAGGTCTGGAACCACACCTTTTTCTGGGAATCCATGAAGCCAGGTGGGGGCGGCGCGCCGACGGGGCCCATCGCCGACAAGATCAACGCCGATTTTGGCGGCTACGACAAGTTTGTCGAGGCCTTCAAAACGGCGGCGGCCACCCAGTTTGGCAGCGGCTGGGCCTGGCTGGTGCTGGACAACGGCACCCTCAAGGTTACCAAAACCCCCAACGCCGAAAACCCGCTGGTGCACGGCCAAGTGCCCCTGCTCACTTTGGATGTCTGGGAGCACGCCTACTACCTGGACTACCAAAACCGGCGGCCCGACTTCATCAGCGCCTACCTGGAGCACCTAGTGAACTGGGATGCCGCCAATGCCCGGCTGGCTGCTGCCTGACTGACTCTCTTCTGGGATCCTCTGACGGGGGATCCCATCGAGGACTAGCCTTGCCCAGCTCTTTGCTAGGGGATCCTCAGGGATCCCTTTTTTTTCGGCCTAGTCCTTCCCCAAGCGTTCCCGCTCTTCGCGCAGGCGTTCCAGGAAACTGGGCGTGGGGTTTTGGGCAGGGGTGGGGGAGGCAGCAGGAGGAGCGGCCCGATTGATGGGGGGAAACAAGGGTTGGTTGATGGGCTGTGGGGGGAGAGGCTTGGCTGGGACACGAGCTGGAGAAGGTGGAGCAGCGGGTGTGGGCACTGCAACCGGTCGGGGCGGGGGCGCAGCGGGGACAGGGGTGGGTGGGGGGGGGGCGGCGAAGTGGGCGGGGGTGCTGGGGCGGTTGCCGGTGTGGGCGTGGGTTCGGGTTGAGGAGGGTCTTGAGGGTTGTCCCGAGCCGGATCCGGATCATCTTCAAACGCTGGCTCACCCGCTGGATCCCGCAGCAGCCAGTCCAGCAGCGGCTCCGGGATGGCTTGCTGCCCATCGGTGGCAGGGGGCAGCGGAACGGCAGGCGGTCTCTCCATGCCTGTGCCCGGATCCAAGAGCAGACGCAGGCCCCAAAAAGTGCTCCCGGCAATGGCGGCCAAAAGGGCTATCCCTCCCCAGAGGGGGAGCGGCCTACCTTTGGGCTCCGGCTGGGCTCTGAGCCGATGGGCGCCTTCCTGACCATCGAGGGCTGCCAGGGTGCGCTCGGAAAAGGGCGAGGTTGTTGGAGGGGGGGTGAGGGCAGAGCCGGCGCTGCTGTCAGATTGCAGGGATCCCTCCAATTGGTCGCTGAGGAGCTTCATATTCGGGGGCCGCTGGCCGGGATCTTTAGCCAGACAAGCAAGCACCACTTCCTCCAGCGCCGGCGGGATCTCATGGGGCAACTGGGAGCGGTCGAAGGGCCGAGGCTGTTGGTAATTGTGGGCCTCGTACCAACCGGGAAAAGAATCGGTCTTCGGTTTTAGGGGGTGTTGACCGGTCAGCATGCGGTAGAGCACCACGCCGAACGAGTAGATATCGGAGCGGGGATCCAGTTCCTCGCCGCGCACCTGTTCGGGAGAGGCGTAGCGCACTGTGCCCAAAAAGCCGGTGGTTTGGGTGCCGAGGGCCAGGGAAACATCGCTGAGCAGCTTGGCAATGCCGAAATCCAAGATTTTGACGGTCTCCCCCAGGGTTTCATCTTTCAGGACGAAGAGGTTGCTGGGTTTGATGTCGCGATGGATCACCCCCTTGATGAGATGGCCATCCTGCTCAGTCTCCAGGTTGTGGGCGTAATAGAGACCGGCGCATACTTGGCGGGCCATCCTCACCACCTGTTGAGGCGGCAGCACCGGCTGCTTGAGCATTAGCTCCCCCAAACTGCGCCCCGTTAGGTATTCCATCACCAGGTAAGGTTGGTCGTTCTCTAGACCGTAATCCAGCACCTTGACAATGGCCGGGTGCTCCCCCAGCAGCGTGCTGATGCGAATTTCCTGCTGAAAGCGCTTGAGCAAGTGACGACGGGTGTTTTCATCGCCTGCCAAGTTCTGGTGCAACAGCTTCACCGCCACCGGGCGATTGAACAGGCGGGTATCCACAGCCTTGAACACCTGCCCCATGCCCCCTGCCGCAATGCTCTGAACCAGTTGATAGCGCTGACCGATCACTTTTCCAGGAGCAAGCTGGTTCATAAGCGGCCCAAGAGCATGTACCCTCCGATTTTAATGGGTGTCTCTCGAAAGTTTCTCTCGCCTCTTTGCGGGCGCCACCGCCAGGCTGTCTTCATTCCCAGCGTGTTTTTGATGTATTTTGAATGCTTGTTAAACGTCCTGTCGGAGATTGAAGACTGGACGAAGGCTGCGAGCGATGGGGAGCTATCTGGATCTGGATGAATCTGATAGACTCAGGCGGGCGCTTTGCCGAGTCTCTGCGTTGGTGTCTGTCGGGTATTTATGCGAGCTAGCTGGCTGCAAATCTCAGGGATCCCTCTGGCCACGCTCGGCCCGGTGAAAAACCCGGTGCTGGTGTTCCTGATCATCCTGACGATCATGCTGGTGGCGCCGCTGCTGTTTGAGCGGCTGCGCCTGCCGGGGATCATCGGCCTGATCTTGGCCGGCTTGGTGGTGGGGCCCTACGGCTTTGGCATCCTGCAGCGGGACGAGACCATCGTCTTGTTGGGCACGGTGGGGCTGTTGTTTCTCATGTTCATGGCCGGGCTGGAGACCAGCCTGGAGGATTTAAAGCTCAACGCCGGCAAGGCCAGCATCTTCGGGGCGTTTACCTTCCTGTTGCCCATGCTCATTGGCACGGTAGCCATGCTGGCCATTGGGTATGACTTCCTGGCGGCGGTGCTGGTGGCCTCTTGTTTTGCCTCTCATACCCTGATTGGGCTGCCCATTGTCTCCAAGCTGGGGTTGATGCGCCTGCAGACGGTAACGGCTACCTTGGGGGCCACCCTCATCTCCAATGTCCTGGCCTTGTTGGTGCTGGCGGTGGTGGTTCGCGCCCACCAAGGGGAGCTGTCGCTGCGCTTTTGGCTGACGTTGATCCCTTCCATTGCCCTCTACACGTTTGCCACCCTGTGGGGGGTGCCTAAGCTGGGCAGTTGGTTCTTTCAACGCTTTGGTCACGACGAGGGAGCAGAGTTTACTTTCGTGATCGCCACTTTGTTTGTGGTGGCCTATGGAGCAGGGTTAATTGGCATTGAGCCCGTGGTGGGAGCCTTTCTGGCCGGGACGGCCATCACCCCTATCATCCCGCCTCTCAGCCCCCTGATGAACCGGATTCAGTTTATCGGCAACACCCTGTTTGTGCCTTTCTTCTTGATCTCGGTGGGGATGCTGATCAATCCCGGTATTCTCTTGGGGGAGCCGCGCACGCTGCTGGTGGGCGGAGTGATGATCGCAGCGGAGGTGGTGAGCAAGTTTCTGGCCGCTTGGATCCCGGCCCAACTGTTTGGCTGGCGCTTTGCCAGCACGATGATCATGTTCGGCCTGTCGATGGCTCAGGCGGCGGCTACCCTGGCGGCGATCACGGTGGCCTTTCAGGTGAAGTTGGTGGATGAGCTGACGGTGAACGGCACCATTGCCATGATCCTGGTGACCTGTGTTGCCTCGCCTTGGATTGTGGCCCGCTGGGGAGAGCAAATGCAGCCCACCGAAGTGGCGGCAGAGTCCACTGAATTGCCCAAGCCAGATTGGGGAGCTCGCGTCTTGGTGCCGGTGGCCAACCCGGATACTGAGAGGAACCTGTTACAGTTGGCTTTGATTTTGGCCAAAAAAGATGGGGGAACGCTGCTGCCGCTGCATGTTTTGTCTGACCGTGCCGGGATCTCGCCGGCAGCCCTGGCCCGGCAGGAGCAGTTGTTGACTTTCGCAGAAGCTCTGGCCCACAGCGCCGTGACCCGAGTGGAGCCGATTCGGCGGGTGGATGACTCGGTGGAAAAAGGGATCATTCGCTCGGCGGCGGAACGGCAGGCAACCTTGGTGATCCTGGGCTGGAAGGGCTACTCCACCTATACAGAGAACTTTTTCGGCAGCATCATTGACGCGGTGGTGCGGCAGGTGGGGATCCCAGTCTTGATTACGCGGTTTCCGGTACCCATCGAGACGGTGCGCCGCATCCTCTTGGTTGCACCGGAGCTGGAGGTCTCTCCCGGATCCCTGCAGCAGACCATTGGGCTGGCGCAAACGCTGGCCGGCGAATTGAAAGCAGGTTTGCAGATCCTGCTGGTGCAAACCCGACCTGGGCGGAAAAGCTCCCCAGCCTTGCCGGCAGAAAGCTATGCCCACTTGCCGGTTCAGCGGGTGCAGGGGGGGGTGGTGGCGGAAGCCTTCAAAGCGCTGCAGCCAGGAGATGTGTTGGTATTGGTTCCCAGCGAAACCGGCAACCGGTCGCGTCTGGGCCGAGAGCCGGAGACCATCGCCCGCAACCGACCCAGCCTTCCCATCATCGTGGTGCATTTGCCACGGGATTCAGCTCATCCCTTGCGCCAAGGAGATGGGGTTCTGGCGGCCGCAGAGCCCACTTGACAAGGATGGCATTGGGGTGTTGTCTGGCGGACTGGAGCTCTTGTCTCAACGACGCCCCGGCTCCCCTGGTAAACTGGGATACCCCAGGTTCGGAGCAGTCGTGAGCCAGAAGGGAGGCCCAGAGCCATAGACTATGTTGATTGAGGAAGTGGGGATGGTACCCTACGGAGCACAGGAGCATGACTCTAGTCAATAATAAGCTCAACTATACTGAAAATGATGTATGATATGTTCAGTACGGATTACTACCAGTTGATCTTTCTGTTTACTTTCGAGTCTGCCAACATGGTAGCCAAAGCAAAGCAGAAAATTGGTAGTAAGACGACACGGAAACTGCGCTTTGGGTATTCTACTCAAAGCTTTGCGGGATACCGCCATTCTGTTTGGAAACAAACAGAATGCTATCGCTGCATAGTTGAACAGTGATGTTCAGCAGTGTTCAGCGTAAATGTATCAGTATGGTTGCCTATTTGCTGGAAGTCGGCTGTGAAGAGCTGCCAGCCAGTTTTGTGGATTCGGCTCTGGAGCAGTGGCGAACCGGGATCCCGGCCTCTTTGGCGGAGGCCCATTTGCAAGCGGAGCAGATGCAGCTTTTCGGTACGCCGCGCCGCCTGGCGGTTCTGTTGCAGGGGTTGCCCACCCAGCAGCCGGATCGCACTTTGGAGGTGAAGGGGCCGCCGGTTCAGGTCGCCTACCAAGATGGCCAGCTCACCCCTGCCGGGGAAAAATTTGCCCAAAAACAAGGGGTGGATCCCGGCAGCCTGGAAATCCGGCAAGTGGGCAAGGGATCCTTTGTGTTTGCGGTGCAGCGGGTGCGAGGCCGGCCAACAGCAGCTGTGCTCCAGGAACTGGCACCCGCCTGGATTACCAACTTGAGTGGCGAACGGCTGATGCGCTGGGGCTATGGAGACCTGAAGTTTCCCCGTCCCATCCGCTGGCTGGTTTCCCTTTGGGAGGATCAGGTGTTGCCTTTGCTCTGGCCTACCTCCGAGGGAAATCCTTTGCCGGGCTTGGTGGCGGGGCGGGTGAGCCGGGGGCACCGCGTTTTGGGATCCCAGCAGGTTGTCCTGGAGCGGGCCGAGAGCTACGTTCAGCAAATGCAAGAGGCGGGGGTCAGCCCCGATCCAACAGCGCGAGAGGCATACATTCAGGCTGAGGTGACCAAGCTGGCCAGGCAGGTGAATGGGGAAGCGCAGATCCCTGCTCCTTTGCTGCGGGAGGTGGTGCACTTGGTGGAGTGGCCGACGGCGGTTTTGGGGCGTTTTGAGCCGGAATTTTTGCGCCTGCCGCCGGCGGTGATCGAGACGGTGATGATCATCCACCAACGCTATTTCCCGGTACGGGATGGCCGGGATCCCCAGAAACTGCTGCCCTACTTCATCACCATCTCCAACGGCGACCCCCGGCAAGCAGAGCGGATTGCAGCAGGCAACAGCCGGGTGGTGCGGGCACGCCTGGCCGATGCTCGCTTTTTCTACGAGGAGGATCGGCGGATCCCCTTGGCCCAGCGGGTGGAACGCCTGCAGGCAGTTACCTTTGCCGAAGGGCTGGGATCCATGCGCGACAAGGTGGAGCGCATCCGCCAAATTAGCCGTCTCATCGCCGCTGCCTTGAAGTTGGATCCGCAGGAGCAGGCGCTGGTGGATCGCACGGCTTACCTGTGCAAGGCGGATCTGGTGACCCAGATGGTGTACGAGTTTCCCGAGCTGCAGGGGATCATGGGAGCCGAGTATGCCCGCCACGACGGTGAGCCGGAGGCGGTGGCCGAGGGGATCGAGCAGCACTACTGGCCTTTGGGGGCGGGGGACGCTTTGCCCAATTCCTTGACCGGGCGGGTGGTGGGCTGGGCGGATCGCCTCGATACCCTGGTGGGCATGTTTCGCTTGGGGCAGATCCCTACTGGTTCTTCGGATCGCTTTGCCCTGCGGCGGGCCGCCAACAGCCTGGTGTTGATTGCCTGGGATGCCGGCTGGACCTTTGACTTCAACTCCCTGTTGCAGAGGGTGGTGCAGGACTACGCGGCAGGCGACGAGAAGACCTTGAAGGCTTTGCAGGAGTTTTTGCTGCAGCGGCTGCAAATCCTTCTGCAGGAGGAAAAGCGGATTGATTACGACCTGGTCAGGGCAGTGGTTGGGGATCCAGAAGCGCTGCAAGAGGGGGAGCCAGCAAAGTCCGACCTCCCTCGGCGAGCCTTAGCCAACCTGCCCCTCACCCTGCTGCGGGCTGAGTACCTGCAACACCTGCGAGCCACCGGGGAATTGGCGGATCTCTACCCCACCCTCAATCGCTGTGCCCGCCTGGCCGCCCAGGGAGACTTGGACAGCGCCGTGCTGGATCCGGCAGCGGCTGTGGATGCCGACCTGTTGCAGGAGGCGGCAGAACGGGAGCTGTACGAGGCTTGCCAGAGGGTTTACCGCCTGGGGGTGGAGCCAGCCCTCCAAGGAGACTTTACCCCACTGGTGGAGGGCCTGCAGGCAGCAGCCCCCGCAGTGGATCGTTTTTTCGAGGCGGTTTTGGTCATGGATCCGGATCCCAGGCTGCGGGCCAACCGGCTGAACCTGTTGGGGGTATTGCGCAACCAGTCCCGTTTGCTGGGAGATATGGGAGCTGTGGTCATGGCAGGAGAGGCTGCGCCAGCAAAGAGCCACTAAGGAACCAGTAACTGGGCGCAATCATCCTTGGGGGCGGGAGATTCATCCAAGAAAGCTTAAGCATTGCTGCAAGGCCCGCTGCACTGAGCCCAGGTAGCCCTCTCCAAACAAGTTGAGATGGTTGAGCCAGTGGTAGAGCTGGTAGAGGGGCTTGCGCTGGCAATACCCCTCGTCCAGGGGATAGGCCTCTTGATAAGCCCGGTAGAACTCTGCCGGGAAGCCGCCAAAAAGCTCGGTCATCGCCAAATCCGTCTCCCGATCCCCGTAGTAGGTGGCTGGGTCAAAAATCACCGGCGAGCCGTCGGGCAAGGCGCCGTAGTTGCCGCCCCAGAGATCCCCGTGCAGCAGAGACGGGACGGGTCGGTAGTCCAGAAAGAAAGTCTCTAGCTCCGCCATTACCCGCTCGGCTTGCGCCACCCACGCGCCGCGGTAACCCCGCTGACAAGCCAGCTTGACCTGGTAGAGCAGTCGCTGTTCCCGGTAGAAGTCCAGCCAGTTCTGTCGCCAACTGTTGATCTGCGGCGTCGAGCCGATGGTGTTGTTGCGATCCCAGCCGTAGTGGCCGTTGGGGGAGAGCGTGCGGTGCAACTGGGCCAACTGGGATCCCAGCAGACTCCCCGTTTGTGGGCGGGGCGAGGTCAGCTCCAGATATTCCAACACCAGGTAGGCTTGCCCACCGACGGATCCCCAGGCAATCGGCTGTGGCACCCGCACGGCATTGGCCGTCGCCAAGGTTTGCAGGCCCGCCGCCTCTGCTGCAAACATCTCCAGCGCTCTTTCTCCTCCCCCCGCCACCTTGACAAAGTAGTCCCGCCTTTCCTGGCCAGAAGAAGCCTGAAGCACACAGGAAAGCTGGTAGGCGGCGTTGATGCTGCCCCCGCCCAGGGGACGGTAGTGTAGAGGATGCAAGGGATCCCCTGTGATTTCAGAAAGGTGCTGAGCGACGGCCTGCCAAAAGTTCTGCATCAGTACCCTATTTTCCTTCCGTGGGCGTCGCTGCCTCAGGATCTAAAACAGCTCCTGCCCCGTAGGAGTCGATGTCAACCGCTTGGGATCCCCCCACCGCCAACAGCTCCATCAGGGATCCCAGCCGCCACCAGATCAATCCTGCTGTGCTGAAGACAAGGATCCCGCCCACCAGAGCAGCCAAGCCCAAAGATAGGCCAAACACGTTCAAACAGGCAGCCACAAAGCCGAAGGTAAACACACAGCAGAGAGTATAGGTGAGGATCACCCCCGGCGTGCGGTAGCGAATCTGCCCCTGGCTCTCTCGGTTCTGCTGCCAAAGAGCTACCTGGTACTCCAACTTGTCTTTAAAGATGATGCCGAAAATAACCGCGAAGAAGCTGAGCAGGGCAATGGCCGAGTAGATAGGGGGGTTGACAAAGCTACGGGAAAACTCGCCGCCAGCGTAAAGAGACTCCATGAAGCTTACCTGATCCCAGTCCTCCTTAGCTTAACATTTCTTAGCATCTTCTGCTGCGGAGTCAGCATCTAAGAGAAATCGGAGCAGGTCGAGCCGTCTCAGCTACCCCCTCTCAGACAACCACCTGGGGCATCAGTTGCTCAACCAATAGGAGCAGAGTATTGGCCACAGAGGCCGGCTCTTGGGCATTTAGGGTCGTGTGGGGAATCGATTGGTTGTTCAAGATCAGCAAAATGTCTTCTGGATCCCAGGCATTGGGGTGATCGACATGGGTGATCCCAATAACCGAGGGAACATCTGTCCTCGCCTTCATGAAAGCTTGAATAGCCTGAGCGTTGCGAAACTGACCGGGCAGGTGGGCGGGCACCAAAAGGATGTACCCATGGGCGCGCCGGATCAAAATATCCCACATAAAGCTGAAGCGGGCCTGGCCGGGGGTGCCGTAGAGATGCAGCCACATCTCTTCTTCCTCTTCTCCGATCCTCAGGCGGCCAAAGTCCATGCTGACCGTTGTGCTCTGCTTCAGCTCTGCCACCTCATCGGTGGCCTTGCGATCTGTATCGACCACTTCGATCTCACTAATGGTGCGGATAAAAGTGGACTTTCCAGCCCCCACCGGCCCGGTTACGACGATGCGGAGAATGTTGTCCATAGTCAGCCCCTGCCCTAAACCCCTAGCCTAAATCTGCCCCTAGAGCCCTTGCCGAATTAAGAAGCTAAGTTGCTGGCGCCGGTGGCAATAAGACGCTTAAACAACGCCTCGCTCATGCCCGTTTCCTGCTGCACAGCGTTGTAAGCCACCTCCAGATAGGCTTGCTCGATAAAGGAGAGATCGATCATGCAGACCTTGCTCAGGCTCATCCGCAGTTGCTCGGGCTTGCCCTCTTTGACCAGCCGGCGGCTCACCTCCTGCACAACCGTGGCCATGGCCGGCACCACGTGTTGAGGGCCAATGCCAACGCGCACATGAACTAGGCCAATTTTCCAGCGGCGCTCGGCGTACTGGGGGCCCCAGTTGTCCATGCCTGTAAACATTTCCTTAAACCAGTCCGTAAAAGTCTGGCCCAGCCGTTGCCGGTTGTGCTTAGCAATAACAGCTGCCATCTCAGCATCGCGATCCAAATAGCCGTAAAAGGCATCCGACATTTCTGTGGCGATGCTGCTGCCCCAGTCGGCACTTTGCTGCAAAATCTTCCTGTCTTCGTCTGTAAATTCGGTGCGCGAGATCAAGACTTGCAGCAGCTCCAAAGGTTTGATAGTCATAGTTCCCTCAAAATCAAGCGAAAATCAAAACCCAGCTTCCCTGCTTAGCTTGCCTACTTCATCGCTTCTGCAATGCTTGCGGCCACTCGCTTCATTTCCAAAAAGAGCAAGCCTTGCTTAACTTCATGGCTGGCTAGCGTCAGCAAAACGGCGTCAGGTCCGCAACTGGTTAAAACGCCGTACCCTTTTTCTCCCTGCACAAAAATTCTCTCTATGGCTCCGCGGCTCAGCTCTTTCCCAATTCGTTCCCCCAGAGAAAGCATAGCCGCCGACATGGCCGATGCCCTTTCTTCGTCCATGCCTGCCGGCAATGCAGAGGCCAGAGGCAAGCCATCTGGCGTGACCACTGCTGCTCCTTGAACTTCCGGCGTGCTGGAAACGTAATTCTGGAGAATTGCTTGCAAAGAGGATAAATTGGCCATCCTTTCTCTCCCTGCTTTCAAGACTTTTTGTCATTTTTTCTCGTATCTATTTGCTGATACTTCTATCTGCTGTAGAAATAGTACTGCAAAGATCTGCCAGAAGATCTCCTCGCTCAAAAATCTCTCACTTATCCCGAACCCCCCTCAGCAAAGTAGCCAGCCGCGAGACGAGGGAGGGCTTAACCCGGTCGCTTCCCTGTGAGAAAGAGGGTAGTTTGGTGCTCGGCTTTTCCTTCGCAGCTTCCAAGCTTTCTGCCACCGCCGTCAACTTGTCCGAAACCAGCAAAGAGGGAACAATGGCCGTTGGGCCATCACAGGGGCTGATGAGCCCCAGCTTGGCCAGGCGGGCGCAGGCATAGCGCACTTCCAGAAGATCTGCCCCCAACGCCCGGGCCAACTCAGCCAGGTTGCGAGAGGGGGAAACTCCCTCCAAGACTCCCCACTCCAAAGGCGAAAGCCTGTACAAGGGCAGCTCGCTGCTGGTGCGCCAGAAGTAGCTGTCCGGCTGCGGCAGACTTTCTTCAGGACGCTGGTCCAGCTTGAGCTGCTGCAGCGCTTCCAAAACCACGGCACTGGCACCCTTGCTCAGGCCGGTCATCTCGCGATAGGGCAGGCGCACACTAGGCAAGAAGCTGAACTGGCCCGCTTCCAGGGTAAACAAGCTGTAGAGACCTACCTGCAGTTGGTGGCGAAAGAGCTTGGCCAAAGCCACAGGCGAAATTAACCCCTGCCGCTGCAGACACCGCCCCAGCGGCTCTTCCGGGCCACAGAAAGAGGCCAGCTTTTCCACCACCCGCTCGCTAACCAGGCCGGAGCGGGCCAGCAAACCCTCCAAGCGATGTTCCTCTTCGGGGGGCAGAGCTGCAATCACCCGACCTTGGTAAAACCAGATTTTGTAGATGCCGTTTGGGGCCCAGACGGAAAGTTGACCTGTTTTGCTGCCTTTTTCGATGAGCTGCAACAGATCGGGAAGGGAAAATTCTTGGAGGTCTCCAACGATAGCCATGGCAATTCTTTAGCCTCCATTAAGTTGAATATTGGCGCTTTCAGGGATCCTCACGGACACTACCATTCTCATTCCCTGATTCCCTGTCAACAACCGTGTAGCGACGGCAAAGCCATCTTCGCTCAAGTACTCAACCTGGCAGCAATTCTACTGATGAACGATCTTTTTGGAGAGATAAAGTCTAAGCGTTGAGCTGCGTAAGATTTTGGCATCAATTCCTATTACTTTTGTGTTGCTTTGGTCCAGATCTGTTACAGCCATCCAGTTCATCTTTACCTAAATTAACTTCGTAAAGCCGGCGTAGGAGCATGCAATAGAATTTTACTCTACCGGCTTATTTTTCGCGCATGGTTTTGAGGAGAGTAGATAGGCGGCTGACCAAGGAAGGCTTGACCGGCTCCTTCTCTTCCCGAAGGTTGGGGAGAAGCTTAGAAGCCGCCGCAAGCGCAGGCTGGGGTGAAGCGGCCGAGCTGTCGCAGGGGCTGAGCAACCCCAGCTTGGCCAGGCGGGCGCAGGCATAGCGGACTTCTAAGAGATCTGCCTTTAGGGCTTGGGCCAACTCAACCAGGTTGCGAGCGGGCGAAACCTGCTCCAAGATTGCCCACTCCAGGGGCGAGAGTTTGTACAAGGGCAACTCGGTGCTGGTACGCCAGAAGTAGCTGTCCGGCTGGGGCAGATTTTCTTCCGGGCGCTGATCCAACCGAAGCTGCTGCAGCGCTTCCAAAGCCACGGCACTGGCTCCTTTGCTCAGGCCGGTCATCTCGCGGTAGGGCAGGGGCACGTTGGGCAAGAAGCTAAACTGTCCCGCTTCCAGGGCAAAGAGGCTGTAAAGCCCCACCTGCAGTTGATAGCGAAAGAGCTTGGCCAAAGCTGCAGGGGAAATAAACCCCTGCCGCTGCAAGCAAAGGCCCAGAGGCTCCTGCAAGCTGCAGAGGGAGGCCAAATCTGCCACGACTTGCTGGCTGACCAGGTTTAAGCGCACCAGCAAGCGCTCCAACTGATGCTCTTCTTGGGGAGACAAGGCCGCCACCACTCGCCCCTGATACAGCCAAACTCGATAAATGCCATTGGGCCCCCAAATGGAGAGTTGGCCTGTTTTCTTTCCTTTTTCCATCAAATGCAACAGCTCGGCTAGGGAAAATTCCTGAAGATCTCCAAGCATTGCCATGTCTCTGCCCTCTCTCCAACTTTCGGATCTGACTTTTTCAGTATTTTCACGGTTTTTCCCTTGCTACGCAAGGTACAAAACGAGGCAGCTTTGGGCCAGCGCAAGCCTCATTTTACAATTTTACATTTGGCTTTTCAAAAGTCAAAGCTAATTAATTTCCTTGATTGAACTTAATCGAGATCGCTGCTTCCTAGGCCTGAGCAGGGCAAAAGTTGTGGCAGAAGTCAGTAAAACTTCGGAAATAGAAACAGATAGTAGGCGGAATATTGGTTGTCTTTAACACTTTTTAATTTTGCTCGTCAGGGGATCCACCACTTATAAAAGTTCTCCTGAGAAGGAGTGAATTGAAGATTACACTGAGGGAGCTGAAGGCCATGAGGCCGCCGGCCAGGGCGGGGCTGAGGCCGATGCCGAAGCTGGGCAGGAGCGCACCGGCAGCCACCGGGATCCCGACCCAGTTGTAGGCGAAGGCCCAGAGGAGGTTTTGCTGGATCTTGCGGAAGGTGGCGCGGCTGAGACGGATGGCTTCCACGACGTCCCAGAGGCGGTTGCGCATGAGGATGATATCGGCAGTCTCGAGGGCGGCAGCGGTGGCAGAGTGCAGAGCCATGCCCACGTCAGCTTGGGCCAGGGCGGGGGTGTCGTTGATGCCATCACCCACCATGGCGACTCTTTGACCCTGGGCCTGCAGATCTCGGATAACCTGAGCTTTGTCTGCCGGCTGCACCTCGGCGATGACGCGGATCCCTGGCACCTGCAAGGCCTGGGCCACCTGCTGGGCCACCTCGGTTCGGTCGCCGGTTAGCAGGACTACCTGCAGGCCCATTTGCCGAAGCCGTTGCAGCGTTGCCCGGGCGTCGGGCCGCAAGGGATCCTGGGCCGCCAACAGCCCCACCAGGGATCCCGCCACGGCCACCCCCACCACCGTTTTGCCAGCTTGTAGCAGCGCCTGGGCTTGGGCCTGCGCTTGCGGGGAAATCGGGATCCCTAGGGCGGCCAGCCCCTCTAAGGAGGCCAAGATGACCTCTTGCCCTTCCACCCGCGCCGAGGCCCCCAGGCCTGGCTGAGTGTAAAACTCGTCGGCAGAGAGCAGGGGTAGTCCTCGCTCGCGGAGGGCCCCCAAAATGGCCTGGGCCAGGGGATGGCGGGTGCCGCTTTCCACCGTGGCCGCCAGTTGCAGCAGCCGAGCCGGATCCAGGGAGGGGTCGAGGGCCAGGCAATCTGTTAGGTGCGGATCCCCCTGGGTGAGGGTGCCGGTTTTGTCGAAGACAACCGTTTGCAGGCGGTGGGTTTTCTCCAGGACATCGCCGCCGCGGATGAGCAGCCCCCGCTCCGCGCCCAGGCCGGTGCCCACCAGAATGGCCGTCGGCGTCGCCAATCCGAGGGCACAGGGGCAGGCCACCACCAGCACCGAGATGGCCAGCTTAAGGCTGAGGAGCAGAGGGGTGGGGTGGGGCGGGTGATCCGCCAGGTGCAGAGGGGAGTGAAGGCCGACCCCCCTCAGGAGCTCGCTGCCCCACAAGGGGATCCCAACCCAGTACCAGAAGGCGAAGGTGAGAAGGGCCAGCACCACCACCCCGTAGGTGAAGTAGCCGGCCACCCGGTCGGCCAGGCCCTGGATGGGGGCCTTGCGGGCCTGGGCTTCTTCCACCAAGCGGATGATCTGGGCCAGGGTGGTGTCTTTGCCGGTGCGCGTAGCTTGGCACAGCAGCAGCCCCGATTGGTTGACCGTCCCGGCCACAACCGGATCCCCTGGCTGTTTGAGCACGGGTAGGGATTCCCCGGTGAGCATGCCCTCGTCCACCGTGGCCTGGCCGGCAATTACTTCCCCATCCACCGGGATCTGCTCGCCAGCCCGCACCTGCAGCCAGTCTCCCACCTGCACCTGTTCCACGGGGCACTGCTCTGCCGCCAGCTCGCCTTTGCTCAGGTCTTCGGCTGGGGATCCTGACCGTTGAGAGGGTCGGACTCGCCAAGCAACGCTGGGGCGCAGGCTGAGCAGCGATTGCAAACTGCTGGCCGCCCGCAGACGGCTCTGCTGTTCCAGGGCCCGCCCCAGCAGGATGAAGCTGAGCAGCATCACCGGCTCTTCAAAGAAGCACTCCCAGCCCACCTGCGGGGCCAGCAACCCCACCAGACTGGCCAGGTAGGCGGATCCGGATCCCAGGGTGACTAGCGTGTTCATGTTGGGGGCCAGCCGCCGCGCCGCCCGCCAGCCGTCCAGGACAAGGCCGCGGGCCGGGCCGACAAAGGTCAGCGTCGCCAACCCCCAGTGCAGCCAGACGTCGTTGAGAACGGGCAAGCCCAAACGGGTGAACAGATCCAGGTGGCCAGCGGCAGAGACAAGCAGCAAAAAAACGGCGGTGAGGGCCTGGCGAAGGTGGTCTTGGGCTTGCCGCCGTTGCCGCGCGAGGGGATCCGCAGGCGCGTCCAGGGCATTGTCCCATCCGTCGGGGGAAGGAGCCTGAGCTTGGGGAAAATCGCCCCTGCCGGCGGCGCAAGAGCTGGGAAACCCTGCATCCGTCAAGATCCGGGCCAAATGCTCGGGATCAGGCTGGATCCCAGGGGCAAGTTCCACAAGAGCTGATTCGGTAACCAGGTTAACGCTGGCTTTGACCACCCCCGGCTGATTCAGCAGGGTCTGCTCGACGACCCGAACACAGCCGGCGCAGCTCATGCCCCCAACATGGAGCAGCAGGGATCCGTTCCCAGCCAATTCTGAGGGCCTATCCTCCACAGCGGGCTTGGCTGGCTGGGTTTCTTCCCCAGGGTGCGGCGCCTCTGCAGGGGCCATCACAGGGACTCCCTCGACCTCGCTTTTTGGCGCCATCGGCAAAATCAGGAATGAGGGGTACTCTCCCCATCCTAACGCTGGGATCCCCGCCACTACCCCCTTTGAACTCGCCGCTCAAACTCCTCGCGGGTGGCATCCACCAGTTGCACTGCCTCTGGATAGAGATTGGGGTGGTTTTGCTTGAGCCAACTCAGGAGGCGCGCCAACTGGGCGGCGCAGAGATCCAGATCGGCCTGAAAAATCACTGCCGCCGCCATGTGCTGGGCGTATTCAGGGGGATGGCCCTGCTGCGTCAGCTCCGCCGTCAAGGCGGCCAGGGCCTGCTGGCGAACAGAGGGGGCGGAGCCTTCAGAAGTGGACATGGGCAGGATCCCTTAGTTGGAAGAGTAGCGGCGCAGGGCCAGGGTCACGTTATGCCCCCCAAACCCGAAGGCATTGACCAGGGCCACGTCAACGGCCATCTGCCGTGCCCTGTGGGGGACAAAGTCCAGCCCCTCGCACTCGGGGTCGAGGTTGTCCAGGTTGAGGGTGGGGGGAACCCAGCCGTGGTGGATGGCCAGGGCCGTCGCCACGGTGGCAACGCCGCCTGCTCCCCCCAACAAATGGCCCGTCATGGACTTGGTGGCGCTGATGGCTAGGCGAGGGGCATGCTCACCAAAAACTGCCCTGATGGCCTGCACCTCGGCAACATCCCCCACCGGCGTGCCGGTGGCATGGGCGTTGATGTGCTGCACCTGGTCAGGCTGGATCCCGGCATCTTTAAGGGCTAGCCGCATCGCACGGGCGGCACCTTCGCCCGCGGGGGCGGGGTTGGTGATGTGGTGGGCGTCGCAGGTGAGGCCGTAGCCGACGATCTCGGCATAGATCTTGGCGCCGCGAGATCGGGCGTGTTCCAACTCCTCCAGCAGCAGGATCCCCGCCCCTTCCCCCATGACAAAGCCATCCCGATCCCGGTCAAAGGGCCGACAGGCCTGTTCGGGGGCGTCGTTGCGGGTGGAAAGAGCCTTCATGGCGCTGAACCCCGCCACCGAGAGGGGAGTCACTGCCGCTTCTGTGCCCCCCGTAATGGCCACCTGCACTTCCCCCCGCTGGATGAGCCGGAAGGCATCGCCGATGGCGTTGGAGCCAGAAGCACAGGCCGTCACCGTACAGGAGTTAGGCCCCTTGGCGCCAAAGCGAATGGCCACGTGGCCTGCTGCCATGTTGGCGATCATCATCGGCACCATGAAGGGGCTACAGCGATCCGGCCCCTTTTGCAGGTAGATGGTCTGCTGCTCTTCCAAAACCCGGATGCCGCCGATGCCGGTGCCCAAGATCACCCCCACCTGCTCAGCGTTGAGATCGGTAATGCGAAATTGGGCATCCTCCAGCGCCTGTTGGGTGGCGGCCAGGGCCAGATGGACAAAGCGATCGGTGCGCTTGACGTCCTTGCGATCCAGGTAGTCGAGGGGATCAAACCCCTTCACCTCCCCGGCAATGCGGCACTCGTGGCGAGAGGCATCGAAGTGGGTAATTGGCCCAATACCAGAGCGGCCTGCCAGCAAGCTCTGCCAGAACTCGCCAGGAGAATTGCCAAGGGGGGTTATCGCCCCTAGCCCCGTGATGACAACACGGCGATGGAAGTTGGATGGGATGGACATAGGAGCGGCGGCAGGATCCACGACAACCATGAGCAGTTTCGACCCGGTACCCTCCGGTTAGAAGGAAGGCAAGCCGGCAGAATTGCCCTCTCCCAGGCTAGGCAGCTTTCTTAGAGAGGATGTAGTTGACGGCATCCTGCACAGTGGCAATGCCCTCCGCATCTTCATCGGGGATTTCCAGATCGAACTCCTCCTCGAAGGCCATGACCAGCTCCACCGTATCGAGGCTGTCGGCTCCTAGGTCGTTCTGGAAATTAGCTTCCAGGGTTACTTTGTCGTCCTCTACGCCTAGTTGATCGGACACGATCTTGCGAACACGGCTGTAAACTTCATCTGCGCTCATGCTTGGAACCCTAGATATCGATCGACTGAGAGTGTCTTGGCTAAGCCAACCGGCAGCTATCGAAGTATCCCCTATTGTATCGGACAACGGATCCCCTCTTGTGAAGAGGCTTGCTTTTGTCGCTGCAGAGGGGTGGAGAATTGAGCTGTGGCCCTTTTCGATTGTCGCAAATAGAAGCTAGGATAGCCTACTGCACCTTTTGATTTGGATTCCCAAGGAGAACTGGCTTCCATGCCCCGCGCCTATGAGACAATGCTGATCGTGCGCCCCGACCTCTCGGACGAACCCTTGCAACAACTCCTCACCGAGCAGGAATCGCTCCTACGAGAAAACGGGGCAACTGGCCTGGAAATTACCAACAGAGGCAAGCGCCGCTTTGCCGGGTTTGAGATGAAGAAGTTCAAGGAAGGCCTCTACATCCAGTTCAACTACGAGGCCGAGCCAAGGACAGTGGCCACCTGGGAGAAAAATCTGCGCATCAACGAGAGCATCCTGCGCTACATGACTCTGCGCGTGAACTAGGTTGACGGGATCCGGGTCTGGAGGCATGGTAAAGGTAGTTGAGCTGCCTTCTTTTAACGCCCCAATAGACTTTACAGTGGCTCTGTCATGAACTCGATTGTCTTGATGGGGGAAGTGGCCAGCGAGCCGGAGCTGCGCTACACTCCCGACAACCTGGCCGTTACCTCACTGGTGCTGCGCTTTCCCAGCTTGCGCCCGGAGGAGCCACCGTACCAAGTGCGGGTTGCCTTTTTTGGAGAGCTGGCCCAGCGGGTGGTGGACACCTGCCGCGTGGGGGATCAGATCACGGTGGAGGGCCAACTGCACATGAATGTGGTGGAGCGGGATGGGCGTAAGGAAAAGTTGGCCGAGATCACCGCGCGTCGCGTCCACCAACTGGGATCGGCGCGGGTTCTCTCTCTGACGGGGATGGGTGAGTCTGCAACTGTGGACTCCTCTGAAGGAGGGGGGGCTTCCCCAGCGGAGCCGGACGATATTCCGTTCTAGCGGTGCAAGTTTTGCTGGGATCCCCTATGTTGCCAAGACTGGGCGCCGGTGAGCCCTTGGCATCTCTGCAAGTGATCGGCCACTCGGTGCAGGGGCGTCCCATTTACCTTTGGCAGCTCACCCAGGGGATCCGCCCCTTGCTGCTGGTCGGCGGCGTACATGGCGATGAGGTGGAAGGCTATGCCCTGATCGAGCGCTACGTGGCTTCTGGGAAATGGAGATCCTTGGAGGGCAGGGCTGCGCTTTGGGCGATCCCATGCCTGAACCCGGATGGCTGTGCCCTAGGGCAACGGCTCAACGCCAACGGCGTGGATCTCAACCGCAATCTGCCCACGCAAGATTGGATCGCGGCTTCTTTGGAAGCTCGCTATCCGCCGGGAGCGGCCCCAGGCTCCGAGCCGGAGACACAAGCGTTGTTGGCGAGTTTGGCCCAGATTCGACCCCGATTTGTCCTTTCTACCCACTCCTGCCAGAACGATCCCTACGTGAACTACAATGGCCCTGCCCTTGAGCTGGCTCAGGTGATGGCTGCTCGCAACGGCCTGCCGGTAACCGACGACATCGGCTATCCCACCCCTGGCTCTTTGGGCACCTGGGCGGGGCAGGAACGGCGGATCCCCACCCTGACGCTGGAACTGCTGCGCAGGCGGTGTTAGAGTGGACAGCCCAGGAGGATGAGTTCTGACCTGTGTCAAGATCTCTGAACTTTCATTGCCAATCCGACAGGTCATCCGAGATGCCCGCGGTTTTCTCGCCCAGTTCTTTTACAACACAGATAGATGAGGGCAAAGAAAAAAGGAACTTGGAGTCGAAACCGAAGTCAAGCCTTGTCTTTTGCCCATCTGTTAGCCATTTGGAGGAAGTCGGTATGTTCAGCAGGATTTTGGTGGCGGTGGATCGGTCGGAGCTGAGCCAGGGAGTGTTTCAAAAGGCCGTCCAACTGGCCAAGGCCATGCAGGCCGAGATGATGATCCTCCATGTTTTGTCCCAGGAAGAGCCCGGTGCCCCAGAGCCGCCCATGATCTTGGGGGTGGATTACAGCTCCACCATCAGCGCTGAGCTGTGGCAGTCTTATCGGGAGCAGTGTGCCATCTTCGAGCAAAACCAGATGGACTACCTGCGCTCGCTGGTGGAGAAAGCCGCTGAGCAGGGAGTTCGCGCCGAGTACCGCCTCAACTACGGCAACCCCGGTCGGGTCATCTGCGACTTGGCCCGCTCTTGGAAGGCGGACTTGATTGTGGTGGGCCGCCGCGGCCACTCCGGCCTGAGCGAGCTGTTTTTGGGCAGCGTCAGCAACTACGTGCTCCACCGGGCCCCCTGCTCGGTGTTGACGATCCAGGGCGAGGCTCTGAAAAAAGCAGCCTCAGCCAAAGAAGAGACAACCACCGCCTCTGCCAGCTAAGAAAAGCCCGCCGGCCACCGCTAGGAGCCTGAGGAAGACCCTCCCCGTTGGTCCCTTGTCTCCTCCGCTTTGCCCTCCAGCAAGCGGTTCACTTCGGTTTCCACGCTGTTGAAGGTGCTGAGGTCGATGACGGCAATATCCGGCTGATAGCTGCTTTGTACATAGGCACGCAGGCCGGCAGACGTCAAGCTCAACCTCAAGGGATCCCGACCGTCCTCGCCCTTGGCCTCAAAGGTCAGCTTCAGATCTGGCTCGGCCAAGGCTTTTTGGGCGTCTGGATCCGTCTCCGGCAGGAACTCCTTGGCGCGGGCGGCATTGAGGCTGGAGAAGAGGGAGCTGAGGTTGACCGGCTGGCCCGGTTGCTCCGGATTTTCCCAGCGCAGATCCAGGGATCCCTTCTCCTGGGGCAGAGGATTGAGGGTAACCCGCTCCCCTTGGGATTCCAGGGTAACTGGGCCCACCTGGTTGGGGTTGAGGCGGGCGATGCGGTGATCCCGCAGCTCCTCGAAGTCGGAGCGGAGAATGTCGGCGGTGCTGGTGAGGAGGGTGGCCACCGCCGGGTGCTCGGAGGTGATGACGTACACCTGGCCCTCTTTTTCCGCTCCCAAGACCACAGTCAGGGTCTTGCCATCCTTGAGCTCAACGGTTAGCTGGGCAGAAGGCTTCTCCAGACCATAAGGAGCCAGCTCCGCTTTGGTTTCAGCCGGAAACTCCACCGCTTGCAGGCGAGACAACGTATTGAGCAGACGGTCGACGTTCAGGTCATCGGCAGGCAGCTCGCGGGGCTCGACGATCTGCCACGTATTTTCTTGTCGCTCCAAGCGAACGACCTCTGGCTCTGCCTCGGCCAACTGCACCTGCAGAGACTTCACCGCCGCTGTGTCAAAGCGCAGCAGAGTTTTGTCCCGCAAAGCCAGCAGAGAAGGCAAGAGGGATCCCTTCTGGGTGCTGGCCAAGAGCACCACCTCTCCCCCTTCTGGCCTGGCGTAGAAGCCGGAGCCGTCGAAGTTGTCGTTGCCAATGTCCAGGCGGTAGGGATCCCCCTCTTGGGGGAAGAGGGCGATCTGGTGGCGCGGCTTATCTAGGCCGAAGGCCGCCAAATCCTCAGCCCCTTCCAGCGTGATTTGAGGCGTGAGGCGGGAGAAGCTGTTGAGCAACTGCTCCACCGGGAAGTCCAGCGCTGCCGACTGGATGGGACGGATAATGCGCCAACGGGATCCCTCTTCTGCCTCAGGAGTGCGCTCCAAAAGGATTTCCTCCGGTTCCCCCTCTTGCTGCTGGCGAATCTCGATGCGGGCAATGGTGTCGGGGGCAAAGTGGAAAAGCCGCGCCCGCTCCGCTTGCTGCTGCTGGCGCAGTTGCTGGAAGTTGTCAAAGAGGAAATACCCCAGCAGAGCAGCCACTGCCAAGCCCAAGAGAATCCAGGTGCTGCGCTTGAACATGCTCGTCCTCCTTGGCCCTATCGTCTTTGCCACCAGAGCACGGCCCCCGATCCCAACGCCACCAGCGGCAGGAGCACCGTCGATCCCAGCACCAGCCAGCGGAAGTTCTGGCCGGTCACGGCAAGACGGCGGTCGGTGATGGATTTGGGGCGAATGGAGATCTGTTCGGTTCGCTCAGTGAGCCAGTTGAGGGTGTTGAGGAAGAGATCGCGGTTCCCCTGCTGCCTCAGGTTGCCGTCGAGGGCGAAGTTGACGTTGCCGATCACCACCAGCCGAGCCTCGGTCGGCCCCTCCTGGGATTCTGAGGTCTTCTGATCGCCTTTCACCTGGCGGGTCAGGGCTACGCCCAGGGTCAGGGGGCCGGGCTTGTCTTGATCCGGGTCAAATTGCAGCGGGCCGGCCTCTAGGTTGGGGCTGGTCTCTCCCCAGCTCTGCGGGCTGGTGCGCAGCAGAGGCGTGGCCTGGATCCCTTCGCGGACCTCAGTGTCTACAGAACGGGCCAGGGGGAAGAGGGTCATCAGCCGCTGTTCTGCCAGGGGAGCGGTGATGGGGTGATCCCCGTAGGTAGTAACCAGGGCAACCGCCGGCCCTGTCCTCAGAAGCTGGCTGACGCTGCTCACCTCAATGATGATGTCATCCCCCAAAACCACGCCCCACTCCTCCAGCAAGGGATCCAGGCCGGCATCCACCCGTGGCCCAATCAAGAGCAGCAGCCGCCCCCCTTTGGCCAGGTAGTCCTGCAGCTTCTCCACCTCGCCGGGGAAGAGAGCCCGCTGCGGCCCTGCCAAGACCAACACATCCGCCTCCTCTGGGATCTGCGACTGCACCAGGTTCAGCGGCTCCACCCGGTAGCCCTCCTGGCCGAGGGCTGCCACCGCCTGGGCCAGGGTTGGGGTGCCCTCGCGAGCTTCCAGGCTCACCTCCCCATGCCCCTGTACAAAATAGGCCACCACTTCGCCGCGGTTAACCACCTTGGCCAGCACAGGGGTGAGCTTACTCTCCAGCTCAGGGGCGGGCGGCTGGGGCAGTTGTTGGCGGTTATTGCCCGATTCGACCACCAGGGTGTTATTTTGGGTAACCTGCAGCCGCTGGACAGTGAGGGGATCGCGGTTGGGATCCACAAACTCAAACTGGAAGCGCTCGGGGTTGAGGCGGCGGTAGCGCTCCAGCTGTTCCCGCAGGTTGGGATCGGGAGCGGTGGTTACCGCCCAGACTTTAACGGGCTGCGCCAGTCCCTGCACCAGCTGCCGGGTCTGAGGCGACAGGGTAAACAGGCCCTCCTCGGTGAGATCCAGGCGCAGGTCGTAGCGCACCGCCACCACATTCACCAGCACCAGAATGACGGCCATAGCCGTCACCGCCACCAGGATGTTGGCGTTGGTTTGAGTAGAGCGCAGGCCCAGGAAGACGCCGACTTCCCGTTGGTGGGTGAGGCCCCAAACCACCACCAGGGCCAAGCCCGTGGCCATCAGGCTCAGGGGCACCGCCGTCCAGCCGGTGAGGGCAGCTCCCACCAGCAGGCCGATGGCCACGACGCCAAGGCCGACGATCCCCGTCCAATCTGCCAATGCCTGCCAAGCTTTCATCACCGCACTCCTCCCAACGCAACCCTAGCTCTGCTGCCAGCGCAGGCTTTCCACCGATTGCACCGTGGCAAACAGCCCCAGCACGATGATGCTGAGGAAAAGGACAACACTGCTGCTGCTGAGGATCCCTTGCACCCAGTTGCTGTACTGCTGCAGCAGCGAGACATGCCTCAGAGTGGCGGCAATCCAGTTGCTCTCCTGGCCGGCTGCCGCGTCGATGACCCAGAGCAGCAGGATCAGCCCAAAGGTAGCCACCGCCGCAATAAGGGTGCTGTCGGTCAGGGAAGAGATGAACAACCCCAGGGCCATGACGCTGCCGGCCAGCAGAGCAAGCCCCACATAGCCCATCAGGGTCAGGCGGTAGTCCACTGCTGGGTTGGCGCTACTCAGCACCAGCACGTGGTAGACCAGCGGCGGCAGCAGCAGCGTGATGAAAAACACCCAGACCGCCAGCCACTTGCCCAGGGCCACCTCTAGGTTGGTGATGGGGGAAGTGGCTAAGAGCTCCATGGTGCCCCGCCGCCGCTCCTCGGCGTAGGAGCTCATGGTAAAGATGGGCAATAAAAATAAGGAAAGCGTGCCCAGCAGATTGAGAAACTGCTGCGACAGGATGGTGGCGGCATCAAAAGGGTTCTCTTGGCCAAACTGGGCAAAGAGATCCACCTGCTGCGAGAAGTTGATCACCCGCACCAAGATGTTGACGAAGAAAAACCCCGCCAGTCCCCAGAACACCGCCGCCACCACGTAGGCAATGGGGGAGGTGAAGTAGCCGCGCAGCTCTTTGCGAAAAATGGCAACCACGCCGTTCATGCCGCTTCCTCCAACGCGCCTTCGGATCCCTCTTGGGTAGTGAGCTGCAGGAAAATCTCCTCCAAAGAAGCCTGGGGACGGCCGATCTCGTAGAGGTCGATCCCCGCCTGTACCAGGGCCCTGGCCACCTCCGGGATCCAGCCTTCTGCAGAAACATGGCTCTTCAGGTGCACCTGCCAGCGAGGGGGATCGGATCCCAGGGCCTGCAAGCTCACCACCTCCACCTGGGGCAGGTTCTGCAGGGCCGCTCGGATGGCCGTTTCCTCAGGAGCGCCCACCACCAGCTTCGCCTGCTGCCGATCCTGAAGCTGGGCCGTCAGCTCGGCGGGCGTGCCAATGGCCGCCACCTGGCCGCGGTTGATGATCACCACCCGGTCGCAGGTCATGCTCACCTCCGGCAGGATGTGGGTGGAGAGGATGATGGTGTGCTCTCCTGCCAGGCTCTTGATGAGGTTGCGCACCTCGATAATTTGCTTGGGATCCAGCCCAATCGTGGGCTCGTCCAGGATGATCACGGGCGGGTCGTGCACCAGGGCCTGGGCCAGGCCCACCCGCTGCTTGTACCCCTTGGAGAGCTTGCGGATCAAGGTGTGGCGCTTGTCTTCCAGGCTGCAGCGGCGGATCACCTCGTCCACCCGTCGCGGCCGATCCCCGGCGCTGACCCGTTTGATCTGGGCGACAAAGTCCAGGTAGCTCTCCACCGTCATGTCCGGGTAGAGGGGCGGGTTTTCTGGCAGGTAGCCGATGCGCTGCCGCACCGCCATAGGGTTTTCATGCACATCGAACCCGGCCACCCGCGCCGTCCCCTCGCTGGCAGGCAAATAGCCAGCCAAAATGCGCATAGAAGTGGTTTTGCCGGCGCCGTTGGGCCCCAGAAACCCCATGATCTCGCCGGCGTTGACCTGGAAAGAGATGTCGCGGATGGCTGTAAAGCTGCCGTAGGTTTTGCTCAGATGTTCCACTTCGATGGCAGCCTTGGTTGCAGGAGCAGTGGATAAACCTGTCATCGGCGGCTCCTAACCTAGAGGGTCAGCGGGAGTTGGCCAACAGCCCAAGTCCGGAGATGGGAAAGCGCGCAGCCCTTCTCTTGTGAAATAGGCGGAGGTTGAGAGCAACAGAGGCAGCAGCGCCGAGGCCATCAGCAAACTTAGCACAGCAGCGGCAGGGATCCGCAAACACAGCCAGCTCCTTCCCCCCTTTGGTGGGGACTCAAGGTACCAAGGATCCCCACTCCTCCAGCCCCAAGACCCGGCTCTCCCCTGGGCGGGCCGGCACCACCTCGCCAATGGGAAAGGCTTCGGGGAGCAGGGATCTCAGCCGATTTTCCGCCTCAGGAGGGATCACCAGCACATAGCCTACCCCCAGGTTGAAGGTGTTGAACATCTCCAAGGTCTCCACTTGGCCTTGCTCCTGCAGCCAGAGAAACTCCGGTGGGATGGGCCAACTGTGGGGCTCTAGCCGCGCCGCCTGCTCCGGAGCCAAACAGCGGGGCAAGTTTTCTGGGATGCCGCCGCCGGTGATGTGGGCCATGCCGTGGAGGGGGATCCCTGCTGCCTGCAGCCGCTGCACTGCCTGGACATAGATGCGGGTGGGAGTGAGAAAGACCTCCGCCAAAGGCCGATCCCAGCCAGGGGGTTGGTGATCCCAAGGCCAGCCCCGCTCGGCCACAATGCGCCGCACCAGGCTAAAGCCGTTGCTGTGCAACCCGCTGCTGGGCAAGGCCCACAACCGATCCCCAAGCTGCACCCGCGAGCTGTCGAGAACGTCTGCCCTCTCGACGATCCCGACGCAAAAACCCGCCAGGTCGTACTTGCCGGGCGGGTAAAACCCCGGCATCTCTGCCGTCTCCCCCCCCAGGAGTTGGCAGCCGGCCTCCTGGCAGCCCTCCAAGATGCCGTCGATCACCTGCCAAAGCGCTTCCGGCTCCAGCTTGCCGGTGGCAATGTAGTCCAGGAAAAACAGCGGCCTGGCCCCCACCGTCAGCACATCGTTGACACACATGGCCACCAGGTCGATGCCCACGCCGCGGTGCTGCCCCCACTGCTGGGCGATCTCCAGCTTGGTGCCCACTCCATCAGTGCCGGCAACCAGAACCGGGGCCCGGTAGCCCGCCGGTAGCTCCAACAAGCCGGCAAAGCCGCCAATGCCGCCCAAGGTTCCTGAAGAACCTGAAGACTGAGCTTGAGAGCCTTCAACGCGCTCCCGGATCCCCTTGACAAAAGCGCGTCCGAGTTCAATGTCAACCCCTGCTGAGCGGTAGTCCAAGATGCCGAAAATCCTTATGCTGACGGGACTTGGGCTTTTGCCCTTGGCCGGGCAAGCTTGTCAACTTCGAAACCTATGGTACATTAACTTCTGTTTTACTGTCGCATTGGACGTTGTACAGGAGTTTCGAGAGGAGCGCGGCCTCATGCGAAATTGGAAGCGGCTTGGACAGGGACTGGCTCCCGCCCGCCAAGTGGGCTTGGTCGGCTGTCTCTGTGTTACGGCCTTCAGCTTGCCGGCAGGTATGTTGGGCAGCCCAACCTCGCGGGCGCAAGCCTCAACTCGCAGCGGCTCCCCTAGTGCCAGAGCAACCCAGCTATCCCCCAAAACCCACTCCCTCTCCCCGGCAACTGACCTTGTCTCTCCCCCCCAACCCAACGCTCCCCCGCCAGCCAAACTCGGCACCTTGAACCCCCAACACTCGCAGTCTCTTTCCCTGGCTCGCCGGGCAATCCCTTCTCGGCCAATGGAAGAGCCCATCCTCAAGATCGGCGAACAGCAGCAGTCGTCCAGCCAGCCTGTCTCCACCCTCTACGACTACCAGATGGACGGGCGGCAGGTGGTCACCGTCTACGTTCGGGATCTCCCCGTTGTCAGCTTTGTCGAGCAGCCCGGGTTGGAGTCGCCGCTGCTGCGGGCCAGCTCCCTCGTGGCCCGGCTCAACCAAATGGCCCAGGGATCCCTGAAGGACACGACCATTACTCTGGCTTGGGCAGAGCCCCAATCCGGGGATCCCCTCTACGCGGTTCGGGTAAACGACGAGGAATTGCTGCGCATCGACGAAGGAGTGCTGCTGCTGGATAACCAACGCCCGGTGGATACAGCGGTTTTGGCTGCCAATCGTCTGCGCCGTCTGCTGCTGGATGCCCCTCCTCTTGCCCCTTCGGCCCTGCCCCAGCCGGCCACCCTGACTGCCGCCAAAGCCACCGCTGCCCGCCGATCAGAAACTCAGGCCCAGGCGCAACCGGACTCTGTCCGAGTGGTCGGGCCTGTGCAAGAAGGGATCGCCTCCTGGTATGACCTGCACCCCACCCGCCACGAGATGACAGCTGCCCATCCCACCCTCCCCTTCGGCACCGAGGTGCGGGTAACCAACCTGGACAACGGGCGCCAGGCTGTCGTGCGCATCAACGATCGCGGCCCCTTCATCCCCGGTCGGATCATCGACCTTTCCCTGCGGGCGGCGGAGGCCCTGGGGATGGTGCGCTCGGGGCTGGCGCCGGTGCGCCTGGAAGTCGTGCAGCGCTAGCTAAGGCACGGGCGAAAAGCGCTTGGAATCGGGCGAGTAGTGCCAAGCAATGCCGTCCGGATCCCGGCTGCGGCTCCACTCGGGAAACCCACTCTTGAACTTCCAGTAGGTGATGGCGGAGACCACCACCCCCAGCCGCTCTGCCAACTGAGTTTGGTTGAGGGGGCGCAGCGTCGCCCGCGGCACTGTAATCGCCTCCTCGGCAGCGGCAGGGCTGGGCGGCGGGGCAGGACAGGCCGCCGCTGCGGGGGGCTCGGAGAGGGTAGCCGTAGCTGTGGCTGGCGGCTTCTCCCCTTCTAGCAGGCGACTCCGGCTGGGCTCCTGGGCCCGCAACAAGCTAAACTGGCTCAGCAGGCCGACATTTTCCAGGTTTAGCAAATCTTCCAGGTTAGAAGTCTGATGAATCAGTTCCAGCTCGCGGTGAAACTCTTCCTCCAGCACCCGTAGGTAGTGCTGCCGCTTCTGCTCCGACTCTGCCTCCTTGAGCAATCCTAGGGCAAACTTGAGGTTCGAGAGGGGCTCACTCAGATCTTGCAAGAACTTCTTGAACAAAGTGCCCTTGACCTCTGCAAACTGCTGCAACTGCTGCAGCTTCTGTCGCAGCTCCTCCAGCCTTTTCTCCTCCAGCCTGCGGCTTTCTAGGCTCTGCCGGTGGTTGTGCAAGGCAATTTCGATGGCGGTGTAGAGCTCCCGCTCTTTGAAAGGTTTGATGATGTAGCCAAAAGGCTGTGTCTCCTTAACGCGAGAGAGAGTGTCCTCATCAGCGTAGGCCGTCAGGTGCACCACCGGAATGTTGAAGCGCTCGGCGATCCGCTTGGCGGCTTCAATACCGTCGAGATCCCCTTTCAAAACGATGTCCATCAAGACCAAGTCCACCGACATTTCCTCCAGCCATCGGATCGCTTCTTCGCCAGAGGACGCGATGGCCGGCACCGCATAGCCAAATTTTTTCAGGACGTTGGCGATATCCTTGGCGATGATCTTCTCGTCTTCGACAACCAGAATGCTGCCTTTGGCAAGCATGGGAACTTTCTTCAAGGCTGGCTCCTCGGAAAGGTAATGATGAAAGTGGTACCCGACTTGTTTCTCAATTCTATCTTGCCCTGGAGCTGATCGGTGAGAGTTGCAACCAGTTGTAAACCCAAAGATTGAGTTTCCTTGAAATCGAAGTTGCTGGGCAGGCCAATGCCGTTGTCAGAGACGCGCAACTGAGTATAAGTACGGGTTTGCTTAAAGTGGACGTCGATCTGGCCGCTGCGGCCTTTGGGAAAGGCGTATTTGAGGCTGTTGGTGACCAGCTCGTTGATGATCAGGCCACACAAAACTGCCTCATCGAGGTTGAGGCGGATCCCTTCGGCGCGGATGCTGGCGCGAATGATCTCGGGGTTCACGCCGTAGGAGTGGAAAAGATTAGAAATTAAATTGTGGAGGTACTGCCTCAAATCCACAGCAGCCAGGTTGTTGGACTGGTACAGGCCCTCGTGGATCAAAGACATCGCCTGAATGCGGCTGCCGGCGTCCTTAAAAACGCGGGCATACTTGTGGCTTTTGATTTGATCCGCCTGGAGCCGCAGCAGGCTGGAGATGATTTGCAGGTTATTTTTGACGCGGTGGTGGATCTCCCGCAGCAGAATCTCTTTTTCCTGCAGGGCCGCCTGAATCTGCAGCTCCGCCCGTTTTTCTTCGGTAATGTCTTCAGAGATGCCGATGATGAAGAGGTTTTTGCCTTCGGGATCCCGCACTGCTGAGACTGCCAGGCGACACCAAACCACCTTGCCGCTGCAGTGGATATAGCGTTTTTCCAGGTGGTAGCGATCCCGTTGGCCGTTCAAAACTTCCTGGAAGAGTCGCCAATCTTCCTCGAGGTCGTCCGGGTGGGTGAGGTCGCAGAAGCTCTTGTTGACCAATTCGGCGCCGCTGTAGCCAAGGATCTCTTCCAGGGCGGGGTTCACCTTGAGGTAACGGCCCTGCCTATCGACGATGGAAATGCCCAGGGCCGACTGCTCAAAGATGCCCCGCAAACTCAGCTCGCTTTGGCGAAGGGCTGCCTCGGCTTGCTTGCGCTCGGTAATGTCCAAAATTTGGCTGAGAAAGTAGCTGGGATCCCCTTGGGCGGTGCGCACCAGGGTGATGCGGAGAAGGGCATAGACAATTTGCCCGTTCTTGTGAATGTAGCGTTGCTCCTGTTCGCAGTGGTGCACCTCGCCGGCCAGCAGGCGGTTGGTGCTCTCCAAGGTGACGGCGATGTCGTCGGGATGGGTGATGTCGAGGACGGTTTTCCCCTCGAGATCTTCTAGGGTGTAGCCCAGGGTTTCGGTAAAGGCGGCGTTGATTTGAAAATAGGTGCCATCCAGGTGGGTCATGGCCTTGGCGATGGGGGACCACTCAAAGGATTGGCGGAAGCGTTCTTCGCTTTCTTTGAGGGCCACTTCTGCCTCGACGCGGGCGCTGATGTCGATCACCTGGTTGAGAAACTGGGTGGGCTGGCCGGCTCCATCGGTAAGCAGGGCGGCCTGGAACAGCACATGGACAACTTGGCCGGAACGGTGGATGTAGCGAATCTGCCGCTGGCTGATGGAGACTTTGCGTGTCAAGAGAGCCTCGTTAGCCGCCAGCAGTTGGTTGACATCGTCGGGGTGGAGGATGTCCAGTTGTTGCCGACGCTGCAACTCTTCGGGGGTGTAGCCGACGATCTGGGCAAAGGCCTCGTTGACCTGGATAAATCGCCCCTGCAGATCCACCAGAGCAATGCCGTTGGGAGCCAGCTCAAAGATCTGCCGGAAATGATTGGCGCTCTGTTGCCAGGCTTGCTCTATACGACGACGTTCGGCTTCCAGTTGCTTGGACTCGGTGATGTCTTCGGCGATCCCTGCCACCCGGTAGACCTTGCCCTCTTTGTCGAGGATGGGAAAGGTGCGTTCTCGCAGCCAGAGGAGGCGGCCATCGGGGCGGCAGAGGCGAAAAACCACATCGGTGGGTTGGCCCTGAAGTTGGGCTTGAAAAATGGCGGGGAACAGCCAGCGATCGTCAGGGTGAATGCGGCGCATCCAGGCCTGGGGATTGGCGTAGGCCTCTGCAGGGGAAAGGCCCCAAATGGCTTCACAGGCGGGGCTGACGTAAATCAGCTCTTTGCCGCAGAGCGTTGAAATCCAAAACAGTTGCTGGCTGTTCTCAGCCAGTTGCAAAAAACGATGTTCGCTCTCTCTGCGGGCTTCTTCCAGTTGCTGTTGCCGTTCTTTAAGCTGGCGGGAGGCTGTAATATCGGTAACAAACCCTTCAAAATAGAGGGGCTCCCCCTGCTCGTTGTACAGGGCGCGGGCGTTTAAAGAAATCCAGATTTTTTTGCCGTCCTTGCGGCAGACCTGCTGCTCCGCGTGCACGACCTGGCCTTCCTTCAGCATGCGCTGTACGAACTCAGATCGCTGCTCTGGATCGCCGTAGATCTGAGTGCCGATATCGGAGACGTGGCGCATCAAATCTTCCGGGGATTCGTAGCCGAAAATATGGGCCAGAGCCGGGTTGGCCACCAGATATTTCCCTTCTGGAGTGGTTTGAAAAATCCCTTCGACGGCGTTCTCGAAGATCGGCTGGTAGCGGGCGGCGGTGCTGCGGCTGTGCTGCAGTTGCGTCTGGAGCTGCTCGAGGGCTTGTCGCTGCTCCTGGGCCTGGAGCAGGATGTGTCGCAGGCTAAGGGTGATGAGGTCGATCTGTCCCCGTTCGGGGAGGCTCAGTTGGCGGGGGCGCTCCCCCAGCAGGTAAAGTGTTGCCAGCCGCCTCCCTCCCTCATCCAGCAGGGGAAAGGCTTCCTGAAAGGGCCAAGATCCGCCGATGGGGTTGGGCGGCTCGTTGCCGGGGATCTGCTGGGGGTTGGGGTAGAGGATCCCTTTTGCAGGCGAGTCGGAATGGGATCCCGGCTGGACCAGTTCTAGATAGACCCAGGGTACGTTCAGCAGTTGCCCCAGCAATTGCAACAGCGGGTACAGCGCCGCAGCGGACTCTGTCTTCAGTTCAGTTGGAAGGGACAGCTCTTCCCTGGCGGCGGCCTGCCCGGCAACACAACCGTTCACAACGGATCTTGGTGACCTAGAAATGGGAGGCGACATGGGAAAAACTCGGCTGGGAAGCTAGCTCTACCCAGTCCATCAGGATAGATGGGGGGTACCTGTTGAGTTGGTCTTCACAGGGCAAAAAGCAAGGGATCCCCTCCAGGTACGCCCGTTCTGCACCCCCTATCTATACTTTAGCGATGCTCTGGAGAAACTTTAGTGAAACATGCTGCTGACGGAGCTGTCTTCGTGAATGCGCCAGATCGCTTCTCCCAGCACGCTCGCCACCGAGAGGACGGTTAAGCCTGGAAAATGCCGCTCTGGAGGGATGGGGATGGTGTTGGTGACGATCACCTCTTCAAACAGCCCGCCCTGCAGGCGTTCGATGGCGGGATCGGAAAAGACCGGGTGAATGGCGCAAGCGTAAACCGCCTTGGCTCCCGACTTGCGCAGCAACTTTGCCCCTTCGGAAATGGTGCCCGCCGTATCGATCATGTCATCCACAAGGATGGCGATTTTACCGCGCACATCGCCAATGAGGTTCATGACTTCCACGTCGTTGTGGGCCTGGCGGCGCTTGTCGATAATCGCCAGCGGGGCTTCCTTGAGTTTTTTGGCAAAGGCGCGAGCCCGCGCTACTCCCCCTACATCGGGAGAGACGACCACAATATCCTCGTCGAGCAGGCCTTTTTCTTTGAGGTAGGCCTGCAGAACCGGCTGGGCATAGACGTGGTCGAGGGGGATGTCGAAGTAGCCCTGGATCTGGGCCGAGTGGAGATCCATGGCCAGCACCCGGTGGGCTCCCGCCTGGGTGATCATGTTGGCCACCAGCTTGGCGGTGATGGCTTCCCGTCCGGCGGTTTTGCGGTCGGCGCGGGCGTAGCCGTAGTAGGGCAAGACGGCGGTGATCTGGCGGGCCGAGGCGCGGCGGCAGGCGTCGATGATCACCAACAGCTCCATCAGGTGATCGTTGACCGGGCGGCAGGTGGGCTGCACCAAGTAGACATCGGCACCCCGGATCGACTCCTGAATTTGGATGTACAGCTCGCCATCGGCAAAGCGCTTGCGCAACATCGGGCCCAGATCCATGCCCAAGTAACGCGCCACCTCTTGAGCCAGAGCCGGGTTAGCGCTGCCTGAGAAGATTTTGAGGCGGTTGCTATCCGAGATGGGTGGCAGGGGGGAAGGGCGAAGAAGGGGTGCAGGGCGAACCACAGATCGATGCTGAACTCGTCCGCAGCCAACGCCTAACGGCGAGCTGTCGCTATCGTAGCACCAGCACTTGCAACCTCAGCAACTGTATTCTTGGGGATTTTCTGGGGAGGCAGGTTACTATGAGCAGAATGAAGGTCGAGCTGCTGCACATCCACAAGCGTTTTGGGGCGGTACAGGCGAACCGCGATGTGTCCTTGCGGGTGGAGGCGGGCACAATCCACGGCCTGCTTGGGGAGAATGGGGCCGGCAAAAGTACCTTAGTTAAGATCCTGAGCGGCTTTCTGCGCTGCGATCAGGGGGAGATTTGGATTGATGGGCAACCGGTTCGCATCAACAGCCCTGCAGCGGCCATTCGTCTGGGCATTGGCATGTTGCACCAGGATCCCTTGGATTTTCCTTCTCTGACGGTACTAGAAAACTTTATTGCCGGGCAGCGGGGGCGCTTGGGTTTGGGGCTGCGAGAAAGCCGGAAACGTCTTGAGAAAGCCTGTGAAGAGTTTGGTTTCAACCTCAACCCCGATGGAGCCATCGGCAGCTTGACGGTGGGGGAACGGCAACAACTGGAAATGCTGCGGTTGCTTTCCCTGGGGATCAACACCTTGATTTTGGATGAGCCAACGACGGGCATTTCTGCAGCGCAAAAAGATCTTCTGTTCGCGGCTCTGAGAAGGTTGGCGGAGCAGGGCAAATCGGTGATCTTCGTCTCCCACAAGCTGGCCGATGTGGAGTGCCTTTGCGATCGGGTGACGGTGATGCGGCAGGGGGAGGTGGTAGGGGAGCTGCCTGTTAGAGGTGAGGACATTGCCCTGTTGGAACAGCAGTTGATCGATTGGATGTTCGGGCGGGAGTTGACACCCCCAGCTCGGCCCCATTCTCCGCAAAGGAGAGCGGATCCCCTGTTGGAGTTGCGCTCCCTGGTGGTGCGGCATGAGCCGTTTGCCTTGGCTTTGCCAGATCTGGCGGTGCAGCCGGGGGAAGTGATTGGGTTGGCCGGTTTGGAAGGCAGTGGGCAACGCTCTTTCCTGCTCACCTGTGCAGGGTTGTTGCCGCCCAGGCGTGGCCGGATTCTGTTGGGGGGGCAGGAGATGACGGGCCGTCCTTACGGCGACTACCTGCGCTGTGGGGTGGGGTTTTCTCCGGCGGATCGGCTGCGGGAAGGGCTGATCCCCGGCTTAACCTTGCAGGAGCATTTTGCCCTCCAGCAGCAGGATCCCTGGATCAACTGGGCTCTGGCCCGTCAACAGGCCCAAGCGGCCATTGAACACTTCAGCATTCGCGGTCACCCCTACAGCCGGGTGGAGCAACTCTCGGGGGGCAACCAGCAGCGCAGCCAGTTGGCTCTCTTGCCCACACCCCTGAGTCTTTTGCTGATGGAGCACCCAACGCGAGGGTTGGACATTGAGTCGGCGCTGTGGGTCTGGGGGCAATTGCTGGAACGCACCCAAGCGGGTACGGCTATTCTTTTTGCCTCGGCGGATTTGGACGAGATCCTGCAGTACAGCGACCGAGTGATGGTGTTCAGCGGCGGACAGGTCTCGGAACCCATTCCGGCGGCGGAGCTCACCGTTTCACGCCTGGGACAGATGATGACGCTTCCCGTCTTGCGCAGCACTCACAGCAGCGAGATCCCAGGGATCCCAACTGAGGTTTAGAGGGCTGGTCGCATCAGCAGGAACTGACACTCTGCCGGAGCAAGAGCATGACTCTAGTCAATAATAAGCTCAACCATACTGAAAATAATGTATAATATGTTCAGTACGGATTACTACCAGTTGATCTTTCTGTTTACTTTCGAGTCTGCCAACATGGTAGCCAAAGCAAAGCAGAAAATTGGTAGTAAGACGACACGGAAACTGCGCTTTGGGTATTCTACTCAAAGCTTTGCGGGATACCGCCATTCTGTTTGGAAACAAACAGAATGCTATCGCTGCATAGTTGAACAGTGATGTTCAGCAGTGTTCAGCGTAAATGTATCAGAAGGATTTGAGAACGGCATGGCAACCGGCTAGAGCAAGGCTTAGAGTAGCAGTAGCCCCAAGCCTTTTGCTCAAGGAATCTGGCCATGGGATCCCAGGATCACCTCTTGCCTCCAGGAGCAGAGGAGCTGCAATCTGACCGCTCGCCCTCCTCGGAGCAAGTCCTTTTGGAGCTCACCGTTCAGGGATCCCGGCAGCAAGTCTTGCAGGGTTTGCGGGCCTGGCTGGAGCTGAGCTTGCTGACTCCAGAGCACTTTCGCTTGCTGGTGGAGCAGTATCGGCTAGAGGGGGAGGAACCAAGGTCAGCGGCAGTTTCCCCCAGCGACGAGATCCCGGCTCGTCTTGGCTCGGCCTACGTGCTCTGGATTTTGGGTTTGTTTGGCATCTGTGGCCTGCACCGTTTTTATCTGGGCCGCTGGCGGACGGGTTTGCTCTGGCTGTTGACCTTTGGGCTGCTGGGGATCGGACAGCTCCTGGATTTGATTTGGATCCCAGGGATGGTGCGAGAAAGAAATGCTCGCCTGGCCGGATCTGGGGTTGAGGAACCTGCGGTCGAGGGGGGAGAAGAGCCCCAAGCTGCCCCTCAATCCACTCGCGCTACTCGGACGGAGTCCTTGCCCCCCCCTACCTCGGCGCTGGCTGTTTTGCTGCGGAACTTGCTGTCAGAGCTGAGCGTGGCTTGGCTGTTGCTGCTGGGCCTGTTTTTGGTGGTGGTGTCCTCGGGGGTGCTGGCGGCCAGCCACTGGGAGCAATTTTCTCCAACTGCTCAGTATGGGGTGCTCTTGGCCTATACGGCGGCTTTTGGGGTAGGTGCTGGATGGATCCAACGGCAGGAAGGGCTGCGTCTAACCGGTCAAACCTTGGAGGCTATTGCCCTGCTGCTGGTGCCGGTGAACGTGTGGGCCCTGGATGGGCTGGGGATCCTTTGGGGGATCCGCATCCTGGCGCTGGGCTTGCTGCTGGGGATCCCGTTGACGGCTGAGGGTCGGGTGCGCTCGCTGGGTTCAGGTGCCGGCTTTCGCGACAGCGGTGTGGAGCCCAATGCCTTTTACGGAACCTTGGTGAACTTTTTGGCCCTCTCTGGCTTGCACGCTTTCTGGAGCTTGGGGCCGCAGGAGCTTCGCCCTGCTTTTGTCCTGGGGATCCTGTATCTGGGGATCCTCAGCACCGTGATTTACACCTGGAGCCGCCGGTCTCGGGAATTACGGGGCTCCAAGATCTGGCTAATCGGGGCTGCCGGATCCCTGTTAATCCTACGGGGGCTGCTGTCTGGGCATGTCCAAGTGCCGCAGTTGGGGTTGGCGGTGGCCCTGTTGGGTTGGCTAGCAGCGGAATGGCCCCAGGGATCCCCGGACGTCGTAGCAGAAGGCGCTCAGGAGGGGACGCTCTCCCGCTGGTGGGAGGGGAGCTGGGTGCTGTTGGTGGTGGGCTGGCTGCTGGCTGCCATTGGCTTGGCGGAGAGCCCTTTCAGCGGCTGGCAGTTGCTGGGGATTAGCCTGCTGGGGATCCATGTCTTAATCGGGCGCTTGCGCCGACACACCCAGTCGCCCCAGCGGGACGAAGTCCTTAGGGTGCATTTGACGTTGCTGTTCTTGCTGGGCCTGGAAACTTGCTGGGCTTTTTGGCAGGTGTGGCCAGCAAGCTGGCGGCAAGAGGTTGTAGCTACAGTAACCAACTGGTTTCAGCCCCTTGATTCCCCTTGGGGCTTGCTGGGGTTGGCGCTGCTGCCCTACGAGGTGCTGTGGCTGGGGTTGGCGGCCCGCTGGCAGAGGAGCGGTCCAGAAGCCGGTGAGACAGACTTTTCTGGGCTGGTGGAACCAACAGAGCGCTTGGTTTTGGGGCTAGGGGGATCCCTGCTGCTCTTGAGCCTTCCCTATCCGGCCATTCGCTTTTGGCACTTGCTTTTGAGCGCCGGGATCCTGGCCTGGTGGCTACAACAAAAGTCCAGATCAGGAGAAACTCCCAACTTTCTTTGGGTACTCCTGACCCACGCCTACGGAGTGGGGGCGCTGCTGGCCGGGATCCGCTGGCTTTTGCCCGACTTGTTCGCGCCAGCGGTGCGGAGCACTAGCCTGTCCAGTTGGGGAGTGGTTCTGCTGCTGGTGGGCCTATTGCAATGGGCAGGGCGGGTAGCTCTGGGTGGGTCAGAGCGCTTTTTTTGGGGAGTGCCTGCGGAGCTGTGGCAGCGAAGTGCAGATGGCATAGGGCTGGTGCTGGTGGGATCCAGCTACTTGGCGTTTTTGCTGCAACGGTTCCTTGATTCGTCTGCGACTGGTGAACAATCCATGGGCTGGCTGTGGCTGCTGGTGCCTCTTGCTTTAACGGCAGCTCAGGTATTGGCCCTGCCCCCCCTGGAGTTCATGCCCCGCTGGCTGCAGAGCCCAGAGCAAGGGGGATTGGGATCCCTTTCCTGGCGGCAGGGGATCCCAGTGCGGGGATCCCTGCGTCTTTGGGCCGTGCTCTCGCTGGTGATGGCGCAGTTGCTCACCTTGGGCAGGCCGGGCCCGGATCTGCTCGGGCTAGGGCTGGGGTTGCTGCTGCTAGCTACCCAGGTGTGGCTATGGGCTTGTCCCTTGCCAAGTTCCCCTACTCCTGGAGCAGAGGGGGAAGCCCTGCTGGCGGTGGCCTTCGGCTCAGGGTTCGGCCTGGTGGGGATCAGCCGGCTCTTGCCGACACTTACGGAAGCGGAATGGCTGCTGGTTTTGGCAGCGCTGCTGTTGCTCTTGAGCGGCTGTCGCTACGGCATCCGGCACCTCTCTTCTCGCCTGCAAGCCGCTTACCGGCCAGCCCTGGATGGCTGGGGTATACCCTTGGGGTTGGTGCTCTTGCTCTCCCTAACGTTGCCCACCGCGGCGGCCCTCTTCACCCCTTCCTCGCCCCCTGCTTTCTCGGCAGCCATACCGCTGGCCTCTGGGGTTACCTGGCTGGCCATTGGTCTCCGACTTTGGGTAGAGGTTGCTCCGGTCTTCTCTGCTCCCATTGCCGAGACGGGATCCTCTCCGACCCTCCCCCCTAGCGCTAGCGGGACGGAGTCCTCTCCGACAGGGGATGCCCCTGAAATTGCCCAAGCCCTTTCATCTGGCCAGATCAAGGGTCAGATGGATGGGTTGTTGTACGGGCTGGGCTGGGCTTTGGAGCTACTGGCGGCAAGCGGCGTGTTGTGGGCTGTGCAGGGATCCCGTCCTGTTGCCCCTCTGCTTGCCGTCATCAATCTGAGCCTGGGGATCCTCTTTTGGATTGGGCCGGAGAAACTCCTCTTTGAGCGGCCCGATCGCGCTGGTGGGACGGAGTCCTCAGGGGGACAACTCCTGCAGCGGGTCAAGGCTCTGAGTTGCTGGGGGACAGCGCCGCTGATCTATGCCGGCTTGGGCTGGCTGGGATCCCATGCCCAGTGGAGTGAGGTAACGGGCTTGGGCAGCTTAGGTCTCTCCATCGTGTTGCTGGGCCTGGGGCGTCGACAGGCGGTCCAACGGGCGCAAGAGCAAGGCCGGGAAGACCTCCGTCCTGCCAACTGGAAAGGGCTCCTGGGCGCTTGGGGCGTGTCTGTGGCCGCCTACGAGAGCTGGCTTTACTTCCTCAGCCAGCGAACTGGGGGATCCCTGGCAAATGGGTTGGTGTTGATCGCTCTGTTAGGGCTGAGCTTGGCCTGGGGCTACGGCTTTTGTCCCCCTTGGCTGGCGGCGACCCTGCAGCTTAAAAGAGCTGGGTTGCGCTGGATGGCCTTGGCCAACTGGGCTCTGGCCAGCCTTGTCCTCTGGTCTGCCCTTTTCGATCCTCGCCTCAGCCGTTGGGGACAGCTCCTCTGGGTGCTGACGGGATCCGGCCTGGTGGCCTATGCCGCCGGACAGGCGAGAACCTCAACTCTAGAATCTCCAACAGAGCAAAATTGGGCGCCAACGGTCTGGGGTTACCTCAGTGCTTGGCAGGGGGCTGGGGTTCTGCTGGGCAGTGTGTTCCTGGGGCTGCCACAGCTATCAATAGCGCGGTGGGCCGGATCCCTGCTCTGTGGGCTGGGGCTGGTTTACCACGGCTTGCCCTGGCGACGGTGGGGCTGGCCGGCGGCTCCTTGGCAGAATACAGCCTTGGTGCTGCCCCTGGCCGCTTTTCTGGTAACCGCGGGAGGAAATAACACCCTTAATCTGCTGCTGGGGGCAACCTACTATGCCCTGCTGGCTATCTGGAGATCCCAAGTGCGCCTGGGCTATGTCAGCCTGTTCTTGAGCAACTGGATCCTGTGGAGTTACGGCTGGCATCAGGATTGGGCTTCCCTGACGTTCTATGCCCTGCCCCTGGTGGGATCCCTGCTCTATGTGGCTCAGGTGGATCCGGGATTACAGGAAGCCAGCGGGCGACAGGGGCGACATTGGCTGCGGCTAGTTTCCTTGGGCACATGGCTGCTGGTGGTGATGGTGGAAACCCACGGGCAACTGTGGGCGGGATTTTGGCCGGTGGGGCTGGGCTTAGCTTTGGGTCTGCTGGGCTTGGCCTTGCGGGTAAGAGCTTATCTCTTCGTGGGCACGCTGGCTTTTGGGCTGGGGATCCTGCGGCAGGGATGGCTACTGGTGACAGCTTATTCGCTGCTGTTCTGGGCCACTGGGATCCTGCTGGGCCTGCTTCTGATTTGGACGGCAGCCAATCTTGAAGGGCGTCGAGAAGAGGTGGGATCCCGCCTCTCCGCTTGGCTAGGGCAACTGCAGAGCTGGGAATAGCTCCCCCCGTGGGAGAGGGGTCGAGAGTGAGCCAGTGGGGCAAGGGGCATGTCAAACTGGTGCTGGCCTTGCTTTGGAGGATGGGGTCTATTGCTGGGCAACGTTGACCCAAAGGTGTCTTCTCAGCCTAGGTGGAAAAAGCTTCTGCGGCAGATCTTGGCTCCTTGGCGCGAGTTCGATGGCATGTTGCTGGCCACGGTGCTGGCCTTGACAGGCATCGGCATTCTTGCCATCCGCAGCGCAGTCTGGGAGCGTCCTATCAGCCACTATTGGCTGCAGCAGTTGATCATGGCCGGGATCAGCCTGGTGTTTTTGGCGATGGTGGCGCGGATCCCCTATGAGCGGCTGCTGCGCTGGCACTGGTTTACCTATGGCCTGACCTTGGCAGGTTTAATTGCAGTGCTCTTTTTCGGCACGGCAGGAGGGGGGGCGGAGCGGTGGATCTCCATTGCCGGCGTCCAGGTGCAGCCTTCCGAGTTTGCCAAGTTGGGGGTCATTATTACCCTGGCGGCCATTTTGCACCACTGGCCGATCAAATACTTCAGCCAAATTTGGGTGGCCGTTGCCGTCATCGCCCCTCCTTGGGTTTTGATCTTCCTACAGCCCAACTTGGGCACGGCCCTGGTGTTTGTGGCCATCTTGCTGGCCATGCTCTACTGGGCCGGGGCCAAGGGCAGTTGGATCCTTTTGCTGCTGTCGCCGGGGGTGGGGGCCATCCTCTACGGCCTGCACACCCGCCCCGAGCTGAGCTGGATGCTCTGGGTCTGGCTGATCTGGTGCTTGGGCATGGCGAGCCTGGCGGCTTGGCGGCTGCCTTGGCGGTGGACAGGAGCGATGACCTTTGGAGTGCTCAACCTGCTCTCCGGGCATCTGGGCCAGGCGGCCTGGCACATCCTCAAGCCCTACCAGCGGCGGCGGCTGGAGATCTTCATCGATCCCATGCAAGAGCCCTGGGGATCTGGCTACCACCTGATTCAGTCCCGCATCGCCATCGGGGCCGGCGGGCTCTGGGGCCGTGGCATCCAGCAGGGCACCCAAACCCAACTGGACTTCATCCCCGAGCAGCACACCGACTTCATTTTCTCGGCCATTGGGGAAGAGATGGGCTTTGTCGGCACCCTGACGGTGCTGATTCTGTTTTGGATTCTCTGTGCACGGCTCATCTGGATTGCCCAGGGGGCCAAGGACAATTTTGGCTCCCTAATTGCCATCGGGGTGCTGGCCATGATCCTCTTTCAGGCAGTTGTCAATATCGGCATGACCATCGGCCTGGCCCCCATCACCGGCCTGCCCCTGCCTTTTTTGAGCTATGGCCGCTCGGCTCTGCTGACCAACTTTCTGGCCATTGGCCTGGTGGAATCGGTGGTCATGCACCGCCAACGCACCACCTTATTCAGGTAATTTCAAGAGTTTTCTTCCCCCTCCTTTTCTGGCGACGCTGGCTCAGGTCGGTAGCCATGCCGCTCCGCAGCGCTCTCCTATCCGCGCGCAACGCTGCTGACGAGCCAGGGATCGACCCCTGCTTCTACTCCCTCCTAGTCTTTTCGTCCTCTCTCCTGGAGGGCCCTGGCGCGGTTGAGATCTCGATGCACCTACCCCACTTGCCTATGCGGTGGGGTAGTCAGACGCTGCCCAAAACCCCCTCCCGCCTAAAGAGCTGGCACGACTGCAACGCCTGCGGCAAGGGGTGTAAATTGCCAACGCGCCAGCACTAAGATGGGGACATCGAGTCCTGGGTTGTCAAGCTCCCATGTCGCCTCTCGATCCCGCGCTTTACTTTGACCACAGCGCCACCACTCCGCCTCGGCCGGAGGTGATCGAGGCCATGCGGCTGGCGATGCAGGAAAGTTGGGGCAACCCCTCCAGCTTGCACGCTTGGGGCGAACGGGCGGCCATGGCCATGGAACGGGCGCGGCAGCAGGTGGCCGAGCTGCTCAACTGTGAGCCGGAGACGCTGCTGTTTACCTCCGGCGGGACGGAGTCCAACAACCTGGCCCTGTTTGGGGTGGCGCAGCGCTACTCCACTCCCCAGCACCTGATCATCTCCAGCGTCGAGCACGCCTCGGTGGAGAATGCCGCCCGCCGCTTGCAGGCCCAAGGCTGGAAGGTAACCCGCCTGCCGGTGAACGCCGCCGGCCAGGTGGATCCCCAAACCCTGCTCCGGGCGCTGCAGCCCACCACCGTGCTGGTCTCCATCGTCCACGGCCAGAATGAGGTGGGATCCCTGCAGCCCATTGCCGAGCTGGGCCGCCTCTGTCGCCAGGCGGGAGTTCTCTTCCACACCGACGCGGTGCAGACGGTGGGGCGGATCCCCTTGGATCTGGCGCAACTGCCGGTGGACCTGCTCTCCCTGTCTGGGCATAAGCTTTACGGGCCGCAGGGGGTGGGGGCGCTCTACGTACGCCCGGGGGTGGAGCTGCAACCGCTGCTGCGGGGGGGCGGGCAAGAACGGCGGCTGCGAGCTGGCACCCAGGGGATCCCTGCCATTGTCGGTCTAGGGGTGGCAGCGGCCTTGGCAGCCCAAGAGCTGCAGCAGGAGACGGCCCGCCTGCGGCAGTTGCAACGGCAGCTGGCCCAGTTGCTGGCCTCTGTGCCAGGTTTGCGGCTAACTGGCCCCTCGGATCTGGAGCAACGCCTGCCCCACCACCTCAGCTACTGCACTGCCGCCATGCCGGGGAATGTGCTGGTGAGGGAGATGAGCCGCCAGGGGATCGCCATCAGCGCCGGCTCTGCCTGTAGCAGCGGCCAACGGATCCCCAGCCGCATCCTTTTGGCCATGGGCTATTCCGAGGCCGAGGCCCTGGGATCCATCCGCCTCAGCCTGGGCAAGGCCACCACCCAAGCCGCAGTTGAACAGGTGGCGCAGTCGCTGCGGGCTCTTCTCCTCTCGGCTGCGGGCGCTGGATCCCTTGAGGAGAAGGCAACCCAACCCCTGCCAGCGGCTCCTGCCGCTGAATTGGCGGCTGGGCTAAGGTGATAGAGAGTTACAGGGCTGGTCGTTATGGCTGAGATGAGTCCCTATCAAGTGTTGGGAGTCAGCGAAGAAGCCTCCTTTGAGGAGATCCAATCGGCGCGGGCACGGCTCCTGGCCAGCTTGGGTGCGGATGAACAGCAGCAGGAGCGGGTGGAACAAGCCTACGACGCCATCCTGATGCAGCGCCTGCGCCTGCGCAAGGAGGGCAAGATCGCCGTCCCCGACCGCATTCGCTACGCTGAACAGCGGGCTGCCCGTCCAGAGACAGAACCGAGTTTGCCCCGTCCCGCTGCCCAAAATCCCCCCTGGATCAGCCGCTGGCTGGATAGCCCCTCTGCCCCGGATATGCTCTGGCCCGCCGTGTTGCTGGGAGGACTGGTGGGTTGGGTTGTCTTGGCTCCCGATGAGTATCCCTCCCTGCAACTGGCGCTGGGGCTGATGGCCTGTATCTATTTCCTGTACCGCAAAGAGCGCCGCTTCCTTCGCGCTTTTCTCTTGGCGCTGGCAGGACTGAGCCTGGGACTGATGTTGGCCTACGCCATTGCCCTTCCCCTCACCGGCGGCGATGCCCCCGGCGCCCTGTTGGTGGGGATCACGTTTGCGGTGATGTGGCTGGTCACAAGCTTTCTGCGCTAGCTGGGGGGCTTCAGGTACACATTCCTACATATGTGCTGCCTGTCCATCTAAGTCGTTCCCTAACTCCCCTCTCCCTGAGGGAGAGGGGTTGGGGGTGAGGGCAGGAGCGCTTGGGTCGGCCCCTAGTTGGATTTGACCAGGCGGGGATCCGTCAAGGTCTTATCTGCCGAAGCGCCGCTGCCGCGACTGATAGCTGAGCAGGGCTTGGTGAAAGGCGGCGCGGTCGAAATCCGGCCAGAGGATGGGGGTGAAGTACTGCTCGGTGTAGGCCATCTGCCAGAGCAGGAAGTTGCTGATGCGCATCTCGCCGCTGGTGCGGATCAACAGGTCGGGATCCGACAAGCCAGTGGTGTAGAGAAATTGGGAAAAGAGGGCCTCGTCGATCTGATCCGGTTGCAAAAGCCCCTGCTGCACCAGGGTGGCAATCGAGCGGCAAGCCTGCACGATCTCCTGTCTGCCGCCGTAGTTGAGGGCCACCGTCAGGCAAATGCCCTCGTTGTGCTGGGTGCGTTCCACCGCATGCAGGATCGTGTCCTGCAAAGATCGGGGCAGGGCCGACAACTGGCCGGCAAACTGGATGCGCACCCCCTGCTGCACCATTTCCGCCAGTTCCTGCCACAGCACCTGCTCGAACAAGGTCATGAGGAAATCCACCTCCTCGCGGGCGCGGCCCCAGTTCTCCGTGGAGAAGGCGTAGGCGGTGAGGAGGGGGATCCCCCAATCGTGACAGCAGCGGAGCAACTCCTTCAAAGCCGCTACCCCGCGCTGATGCCCGACACTGCGGGGCAAGCCTCGTTTTTGCGCCCACCGCCCGTTACCATCCATGACCACTGCCACATGGCGGGGCAATAACTGCGGATCTAGGTCGGCAGGCAACTGCAGAAGATGGACAGGAGAAAGGGTCATGCGGATCAGTCTTTAGGAAGGGTTTTCTCAGGTTTGCGAAGGAGTTTGGCTAGATCTGGCAGGGATCCCCACCAGCGCAACAGCCCATTGTGAATCCACGGGTGGGCCCACAATCCCTGCAGAGGAGCATCCCGTTTTTTGGCTTCGCGCGGATGGCGCAACCGCTGCACCAGCAGTTCGTGGAGCTTGGCACTGGTCAGAGGTCGCTCGAGGCGTCCGCCTTCTGCCAGTGAGATGGATCCCGTCTCCTCTGAGACCACAATACACAAGCAATTGGCCTGTTCTGTGATCCCCATCGCCGCCCGGTGCCTCGTGCCCAGTTGGCGAGAGGCAGTTCGCTCCGAAACCGGCAGGATCACCCCTGCCGCGCGAATCCGATCCCGATGGATAATTACAGCCCCATCGTGCAGGAGCGTCGAGGTCTGGAAGATCGTCTGTAAGAGCTCCCGGGACACCCGCGCCTGGAGAGGAACCCCTTTATCGGTGAACACCCGCGAGTCAATGGGCTGATCTGGCTCGATGACAATCAGCGCCCCTGTCCGATTTTGGGAGAGTTCTCGCACCGCCTGCACCACCTCCTCCACCAAATCCTCCTTAGGGTCATCCTCGTCATCGTCTGTGCTGTTCGGCCACTCAACGCAGATGGCCCTCGCCAGTTGCTCCAGGAGCCGCCGAAACTCCGGCTGAAAGAGTACCCCCATCGCCACAGCCGCGGCCAGGAGCAAGCGATCCAAAATCAGGTGCACCAGCGGCAGCGAGGCGGTGGCCAGATACAGGACCAGCAGCACCATAAACCCCCGCACCAGCACCCCGGCCCGGCTCTCGCGGGTGTAATAGAGGGCCAAAGCCAATAGCAAGACGGCCAGAGCCCAGTCCAACAGGCTGAGAACATTAAATTGCTGTAGCCAAGCCCATAAGGCCGCCAGCATGCCGAAAAACCCCGTTCACGCTCCCCTCGTTGCGGACCCTTTGCCTACGCCATCCTGCGCCCCAGAACCTTTTGGCTCCGGAACCCCTGTTGGACTGCGGCCCCCTGACCAGCCTACCACTCACCTCCTACCTGTCTTCCAGTCTTTCCTGCCCCAGAGCCAGCGGGGTCGCCGCTGCAGAGAAAGCCGGGCCCCGCCCTCAACGGCAACGGTTACAGGCAGCCGTCTCTGCCCTTCACCGCTGCAACCGCTCCGGTAAGATGTCCTGACGGATCAGATCTGCATAAGTTTCCCGCCGCAGGATCAACTGGGCCTTCCCTTGGTTGACCAGCACTGCCGCGGGCCGAGGGAAGCGGTTGTAATTGGAGGCCATGCTGTAGTTGTAGGCCCCGCTGGTCAACACAACTAGGACTTCGCCGGGCGCTGGGTTGGGCAAAAGCACATCTTTCAAGAGCACATCCCCCGACTCGCAGTGTTTGCCGGCCACTGTCACCCGCTGGGTGGCCTCGGCCTCAGGGCGGTTGGCCAGAAGGGCGGTGTAGCGGGCTCCGTAGGTGATAGGGCGGGGGTTATCGGACATGCCGCCGTCAATGGTGACGTAGAGACGCCCTTCGGGAAGGTCTTCGCTGGGCGGGATCCACTTCTTGCCCCCCAAAGTGTAGGCGGTTACAGCCGCTGGCCCAACCACAGACCGTCCAGGCTCGCAGAGCACCTTGGGCAGCGGGATCCCGGCGGCGGTGAAGCTCTGCTGCACTGCAGTGGCCACGGCTTCCACCCACTCCGGAATGGAGGGGGGATCGTCGGATTCGACATAGCGGATCCCTAGTCCGCCGCCCACATTCAGCTCCTGCAAGGGCAGCCCCTTCTCCAGCCCTTGGCGCCAGACCTGGGCCAGTACCCCTGCCAGATCCCGGTGGCCTTGTAGGTCGAAGATCTGGGATCCGATGTGGGCGTGGAGCCCGACGCATTGCAATTGGGGATGGGCTGCCAAAAAATCAAATACCTCCGGCAGTTGCCACTGGCCGATGCCAAATTTGCTGTCGGTTTGGCCAGTGCGGATGTACTCGTGGGTGTGGACGTCAATGCCGGGGTTGACCCGCACCAACAAGCGGGCCGGTCGTGCAGGGGTAGCCAGAGCGGCCAGTTGCTGTAGCTCGTAGAGGCTATCGGCCACCAGGGTGCAGCCCACCTCCAGGGCCATGGCCAGCTCCTCCGCCGACTTGGCGTTGCCGTGCAGGTAGAGCTCCTCACCCCTGGCTCCTGCTTGAATAGCGGTATAGAGCTCCCCGCCGGAGGCCACGTCCAGCCCCAGCCCTTCTTGTAAGGCCAAAGCGCAGATGGCCAAGCAGTTCCAGGCTTTCGTAGCATACAAGACCTGGGATCCCCCAGGGTAGCAGCGGGCCCAGGTGTCGCGGTAGAGCCGGCAGGCGTGTCGCAACGTCCACTCGTCCAGGATGTAGAGGGGAGAGCCAAACTGGCGCACCAGCTCTACCACGTCGCAGCCGCCGATTTCCAGGTGGCCCTGGCTGTTGGTGCGGCTGGTCAGGGGCAATAGCGACTGGTTGGGAGAAACTTGTTCGACGGAGGTGGAAGTGCCGAGGGTTGAAACCATAGGGACAAGTGAAGGGACTGTCCTCCACCCTATCAAGTTTTCTCTCCAGTTTGGCCAAATGCCCTCAAGCCCCTTGTTGCCAGCAGCCCCCGCAAGGTAGGGCATGATGTCTTGCCGGGAACTCCCTCCCTGTTTAGCTCCCGTCCCCAAGACAGCTCTTCTCGCCTGGATTCGATCTTGGGCAGCACTTTCTGCTAATATAGGAAGCCAGTGTCCAAGGGTCGATGCCCGAGTGGTTAAAGGGGGCGGACTGTAAATCCGCTGGCTTATGCCTACGTTGGTTCGAATCCAACTCGGCCCACCATGCCGCCCACGTAGCTCAGTGGCAGAGCACCCCCTTGGTAAGGGGGAGGTCACGAGTTCAATCCTCGTCGTGGGCTTACGTGCAGGCTCCAAGTTCCGCCGCTTGAGGTTTCTCTTCCCCTGGCTTGACGATCTCGCCGCTGAGGGAAAAGGCCCGCGTGGCAGTGATGCGCACTGGCACCAGGGATCCCTGCAATTGCTCGGGATCGCCGTCGAAGAAGACGATGCGATTGCCGCGGGTGCGCCCCATGGCCTGGCGGGGGTTTTTGGGATTGGGGCCTTCCACCAGCACCTCCTGCACCTGGCCCAGCAGCCGGGCGCTGCGGGCGGCAGCCACCTCCGCGACCAAGCGGTTGAGCCGTTGCAGGCGGTCGCTTTTTTCCTCTTCCGGCACCTGGTCAGGCCACTCGGCTGCCGGCGTGCCAGGGCGGGGAGAGTAGGCGGCAGTATTGAGGAAATCAAAGCCGATATCCTGAACCAGTTGCAGGGTTTCCTGAAACTGGGCTTCCGTTTCGCCGGGGAAGCCGACGATGGCATCGGCGCTGATGGTGGCCTCGGGCATGTACTGGCGGATGAGCTGGATGAGCTGGCGGTAGCGCTCCTGGGTGTAGCCCCGCCGCATCCGCTTGAGGACGGCGTCGCTGCCCGCCTGGAAGGGGATGTGGAAGTGCTCGCACACCTTGGGCAGCTCGGCACAGGTGGCGATCAGCTCTTCAGTAAAGTAGCGCGGGTGGCTGGTGGCAAAGCGAATCCGCTCGATCCCTTCCACCGAGTGGACAAAGCGCAGCAAGCTGGCCAGGTTGGTCTTGGGATCCAGATCCCGCCCGTAGGCGTCGATGTTTTGCCCTAGCAAGGTGACCTCGCGGTAGCCGGCCCGGGCCACGTCCTCCATCTCGGCGCGGATGGCCTGCGGCTGGCGCGACTGCTCCCGTCCCCGCACCAACGGCACAATGCAGTAGGTGCAGCGCTCGTTGCAGCCGTAGATGACGTTGATCCAGGCTGTCACCCGGCTATCCCGGCGGGGCTTGGTGATGTCTTCCGGGATCTCGACAGGCTCGGTGGCCACCACCTGGTTGCCCGCCTCCACCTGGGCCAGCAGATCCCCAAGGCGGTTGACGTACTGGGGGCCCATGACCAGATCCAACTCGGGGACGCGGCGCAGCAACCTTTCCCCCTCCTGCTGGGCCACGCAGCCGGCCACGATGAGCTTGATGGCTGGGTTTTTCCGCTTGCGCTGCGCCTGGATGCCCAGGTAGGAATACACCTTTTGCTCAGCGTTATCGCGGATGGTGCAGGTATTGAAGAGAACTAAGTCTGCCTGCAGCTCGTCTTCGGCGGGCACATACCCCAGCGACTCGAGGATCCCGGCCATGCGCTCGCTATCGGCCCGGTTCATTTGACAGCCGAAGGTGATGGTGTAATAGGTGGGAGCAGCCATGGCAAGACCAGAAGACAGGGTCAGCAATCTCTACCTTTTTTGAGCTTAGCGGATCCTTATGGGGCGGTAGCGGCAACGTAAGGGTTGGGGGGCAGATCCCTCTCCCTTGGCTCCCTCTGCGCGGCCCAGGCTGGTTTGCTAAGCAGTGTCCCTCAGCAGAGTAGCCACTGAGCTAGGGCGCGTCAGTCGGGCATGAGGGCGTGAACTTGCTTGCGGCCGTTGGGGTAGAGCAAGGCGCGCTTGGGGCCGTGGATGGGATCCTCCACGATAATGGTTTGGTCGCGGCTGGCTCCCAGGGAGACGATGGCAATCGGCACCTGCATCAACTGGGCCAAAAACTTCAGGTAGTCGTAGGCTTCGGGGGGCAAGTCCTCAACGGAGCGGCAGCCTTTGGTGGAGCACCTCCAGCCGGGCAGGGTTTTGTAGATGGGTTTGCACTGGGCAAAGACCCGAGCGTCACTGGGAAAGTGGTGGATCTCACGGCCCTGGTACTCGTAGGCCACACACACCTTGATTTCGTCCAGAGCATCCAGGACATCCAGCTTGGTGATGGCCAGGCAGTCGAGGCCGTTGATGCGCACGGCGTAGCGCCCGATTACGCCGTCGAACCAGCCGCAGCGCCGCTGCCGCCCGGTAGTGGTGCCGACTTCGCCGCCGGCAGATTGCAAATAGGCGCCAATCTCGTCTTTCAGTTCGGTGGGGAAGGGGCCTTCGCCGACGCGGGTGGTGTAAGCCTTGGCTACCCCGATCACCCGGTCGATGCTGGTGGGGCCAACTCCAGCCCCCACGCAGGCGCCGCCGGCGATGGGATGGGAGGAAGTGACGTAAGGGTAGGTGCCGTAGTCGAGATCCAACAGCGTGCCCTGGGCCCCCTCAAAGAGGATGTTCTGCCGCTCCTCGATGGCCTGGGTGAGGAGTAGGGCAGCGTCGGTGACGTAGGGGCGCAGCCGCTCCGCGTAGGCCAGGTATTGCTCGATGATCGGCTCGGGATCCAGAGGGGGTAGGTTGTAGATTTTTTCCAGCAAAACGTTCTTGTAGGGAATGGCCCAACTGAGGCGCTCCCGCAGTTGGTCGGGGTACATCAAGTCCACGACGCGGATGCCCATGCGCTCGGCCTTGTCGGCGTAGGTAGGGCCAATGCCTCGCCCGGTGGTGCCCAGCCGGTAGATGCCGCGTCGCTCTTCCTCGGCCACGTCGATGACGCGGTGGTAGGGCAAGGTTACGTGGGCTGTCTCGGCGATGTAGAGGTTGTGGGTGGAGATCCCCAGTTGGTGCAGTTGGTCGATCTCGGCCAGCAACACCTCAGGGTCGATCACCGTGCCGCTGGCGATGATGCAGCGCTTGTCGGGGTAGAGGATGCCGGAGGGGATCAGGTGCAGCTTAAAGATTTGGCCCCCCACCACCACGGTATGTCCTGCGTTAACCCCGCCTTGGTAGCGGACGACCACATGCGCCTTTTCACTGAGGAGGTCGGTGATCTTACCTTTTCCTTCGTCGCCCCACTGGGCACCGACAACCACAACGTTTGCCAAGGGCTTCTCCTACAGTCTCTGAACGGCACAAAAAATCCCCTTTGCGGGGTCGCTGCACTAATTTACCGCATTGCTCCAGGCAGTGTTGAGGGCTTCGGACAAAAACGTTAACAATCGATTAATTTCGACCCCTCGCTAGGGCAGCAGCCCGCTCCCTTTAGCTCCCCGGCTTGAACAGGCCAATGGCGGTGACCTGGTTGGATCCCGCCGCAAAGGCAAAGGACAGGCCAAGGGCGTCGTAGTTGACATAGTAGCGATCGTCGCGCAGATATTCTCGGCTCCCCTTGGGGTAGGGCACCACCTCGTTGTAGCCGTTCTCGCCAGGCCCGCCGTAAATGGCGATCACTTCCGAGTAGGTGGAGCCGATACGGATCCCTTCGCCAGTCATGGCTTCGGGTTGGGTGGTGTAGATGCGGTCGGCAAAAAAGCTATTGAGGACGCCCGGACGGCGGTAGGCAAAGAGGATGTAGTCCTGCAAGTAGAAGATCTTCAGGTCGCTGTTGGGCTGAAATACATTTGCCCGCGATTCGGCCGGGATCAAATCCACGTTGCCCAAGAGGTGGGTATCGACGTTGCGGGTATCCATGCCCAGGACAAAGCGACCAACACGGCCCTCTTGCACCAGGACGGTGGGGCGGGGGGGAGGGCTGGGGCGGCGGGGCAGGGCCAGCGCTTCTAGGGCGGCCTTTAGCCAGGCGTTCTCATCCCCCTCCACCTTTTGCAGGGGCACCAAACCCTGGGCTAGGGAGCGTCCATCGCCTGTCTTCCAGGTGGCCACGGCCAGTTCCACCGCCGCGCCAGAAGGAAGGGCAAAGAAGCGGGTCTGGCGTTCGCTGCCTTGAGTGGGTTGCCCTACTATAACGGTGCTGCCGCTGGCTCCCAACTGGGCCGCCAGGAGGGTGGCCCCCTGGCGGGTGTTGCCGTCGACCAGGACGGCCGATGGGATCCCAGCAGCCAGTGGCAGGTTTTCGCTGTTCCAGGGGGTAGGCTGGCCAAAGCGGTCTTCGGTAACCAGCAGCGGCTGCACGGAGCGGGGCAAGAATAGGCGTGCCACATCCGCTATCACTTGCGGGTCATAGCCCACCGAGCTGCGCAGGTCGAGGACAATGCCTTGGCTGTAATCCTGGGTGTAGAGGGCTTGGCGGATCTGCTGGGCTGTGGCAGGGGTGAGCTCCGGCACTGCCAGGTAAACCTGGCGCGGCCCAATCTGACGCGCCTGCAGGGGTGGACGAGGGCGGTTGAGCAAGTCCCTGAAGCTTTGGGGATCCCAGAAGCGATCGGCGGGATCCCCGTATTCGCGCAGAACCTCTCGAATCAGCTCGTACTCGACTTCGATGGGCGGACGGGGATCGCTGTAGGTGCGGGCCAACAGGCGGGTGTAGAGGTCGTTGTAGTTAACCGCAGCGGCTTGCTTGCCCGCCTGCCAAGACTCGTTGATGAACAACTCCACCAGATAGCGCAAATCCTGGCCCATTGCTGGCAAAGGAGGAGCTGCCGGGATGCCCAGATCGGGCGACGCACCCTGGAAGGGAGAAATCGGATTCGCAATCGGATCCTCAACTGAGGGCATGACCGGCACAGGGGGCAAGGCCGCTTGCCCCATCACTCTGCCAGAAAGGACTCCGCTGAGCGCCCCGACTGTGCCCCACACCTGAACTGCCCGCGCAAATCCCTTCATGGTGGCCTGCCCTTGTTTGCAGATGCTGTGAATAGGATAAACTCTGGGCAATCTCCTCTACCACTGTCGGCAGGGCCAAATACTTGTTTTTTAAATCATGAGACACTACTGGTTGTCTTGCCCTCTTGCCTCTGTCTGGGCGTTTCCCGGTTCGGATCCCGAAGCAGCGCGGGTGTGCCCTAGCTCTCGGCAGACCAGATTGTGCGGATAGGCAGGGTGAAGCCGGGGAGCACGTCTTCTCCCGACAAGGTTTCTGGGTCTTCCACTAGCTCCGGCGCCTGTCCTGCCCGGTAGATCATCACCCGCTTGGCCTTGGGATCCAAAAGCCACCCCAAGCGACAGCCGTTGTCTATGTACTCCTGCATCTTGGCCTGGGCTTGAACCCAAGAATCGGTGGGCGAGAGGATCTCCACCACAAAGTCAGGACACAGGGGCAAGAATCCCTGGCGGGTCTGGGGATCCAGAGCCTCCCACTTTTCCAGCGGGATCCAGGCCAGGTCAGGAGAGCGGTCGCTGCCTGAAGGCAGAGAAAACCCCGTGGAAGAATCAAAGGTTTTGCCTCGGCCTGATTGGCGATTCCAGAGGGTTAGCTCTGTGGTGATCTCTGCATTCCAGTGGCCAACTTCACCGCCAGTGGGGGACATGATCACCAGCTCTCCTCGGGCAGTGCGCTCTAGCTTTAGCTCAGGATTGGCCGCACATAGCCGGATAAAATCCTCTCGCGTCAGAGTCATCAAGGGGCTGAGATTGAGCGTCAAGGCCGTCATGGCATGAACTGGACATTCCCATGCAAAACTGGATTCCAGAATAACCCCCTGCTGAAGGGCAATAGGAAGCAATTGGGAGCCCTGGCTCTAGTTTATAAAGTCTCAGTCTGGTTTGGCTCTGATTCAACGTTTTCCAGGTCTTGAGAGTAGGGGAGAGAGTCTTGCTCTGGGCAATTTCCTGCTCGAAGTGTGTCCGGGCTTGAGGATGGATCCCTGCTGCGATGGCTTGCTGCAATACGTGACGACGCACCTCTTCAGTGTGCCTGTCAAGCACCATTTTCAGAGCATAAAACCGGTTGATGGCAAGCTTGTTGAAGTGGTCCAGCGCCGCTGCGGCAAAGGATCCCTCTGCACCCCGATAGAGGTATCGCACCAAGGTATCGGCGGCTTCTATGGCCAGTTCCCCTTCCAGAGAATGCAGAGCTTCTAGATTCTTTTCCACTTCTGCTAGCGAGTTGCCACAGGATACCCGTGTCAGACCCATCGATACCCAGCCCACCAATGGCTGTCGAATCTTGAGCCAGCCGTTGAGTACTTCCATGACCCGCACTTCGGTTCCATTGGGCAGTTGACCGATAACATTGCCTGCGGCTACAGCGGGTGTCGATCGTACATTAGTCGGCGGATTGGGATCCTCTATCTGAGTAATGCAGGGCAGGGGGACATCTGTGTACAAGGTGTCGTCGATCTCAACCTCCTTGCCGGCACTGCGAAGTGTATCAATTAGCCGACTGACAACATCTTTGGGCACATCTAGCACTGTCGAGAGCCAACTTGGATTAATGCTTAGCCCTGGCTCCCAGCCCGCCTGAGCCACCACTACCCACTGACCACTGTGTTTTTTAAGCAAATAGCAGCCATCAATTACCGGAAGGTCGCCAACTCCGGCAGAGACTTCAACCAGAGCATAGTTTTCGGCAATGGCGATTGCTCCGGTTTCCAGAGGATGAACCGGCACACCGGGAGATCGAGCTGCTGCTTGTCGGAGATACTCGTTGATCAATGGGTCGGTGAGCACAGCTTGCCTTATGGCAGTGCGATCACCAGAGCTGCCGGGGTTTGGCAAGGTTTGCGCGACCCAAGTTCTCGCTGTGGCAGCTGGCAAAGCCGACAAAACTTGAAGGGAAGCTGTAGGAGCTTCTGCCTTGGATCCACCCTTGTCCAGGAATTGCGCTGTTGGAGAAAAGACATTGCCGCCCAAAAGTAGTAGCGTTGGTGCTATCGACAATGCTGATGGGATTTTCCTCAAGCTCAATATCGATCGGCAGCTTTGGGATAGAAGAGCTTGCATTTTCATCAACATCTGCTGAAATGGTTTGCCCTGCGGAGTTTTTGGAATCTACGCTCTTCTCTAGATAGCAAGCGAGATGGGATCCCGCCGCGATTGCCGCCTGCTGGGTGCTTTAGCCGACGTGAGCGGTGGGGTTGACTAGGCCGATCACTTGAGTGTAGGCGCCGCGAGCTTGGGTCACTCCAATGGTGCGCTCCGCTTTTTCAAGCATGGGACGGCGCAGGCTGACCACCAAGAATTGCGCCTGGCGGGATTGCTGCCAGATCATGTCGGCCAATTTTTCTACATTGGCCCCATCCAAAAACATGTCCACCTCGTCAAAGGCATAAAAGCTAGAGGGGCGATAGCGCTGCAACGCAAAAATAAAGCTGAGGGCCGTCAAGGATTTTTCTCCGCCCGACATGGCGCTGAGACGACGCACTGGCTTGCCTTTGGGGCGGGCCACCAGGGTCAAACCCCCGGCCAACGGATCCTCTGGGTTCTCCAATTCTAAATAGCCCTCTCCCTCGGAAAGCTGGGCAAAGATGGTCTGGAAATGGCCGTTGATGGCATGGAAGGCATCCAAAAACGCTTGGCGGCGCAGGGTGGAAAAGTTCTCGATGCGCAGCAACAATTCGGTGCGCTCTTGGTGCAGGGTTTCCAGTTTGGCGCTGAGATCCCCTAGGCGGGCCTGGATCTGTTCGTATTCGGCGATGGCCAACATGTTCACCGGCTCCAGGGATCGCAATTGCTCTTCGATTTTGCGTTTTTGCCGTTGCAGCTCGTCCAGGGTCAGGTGGGGGGGCAGGGGGGGAAGGGGATCCGGCAGCTCTTGGGCCGCGGCTTGCAGTTGGGCTTGCAGTTGGGCAAGGATGGCCTCTTTTTCCTGCTGTTGGGTGAGGGCGTGGTAGCGTTCCCATTCCAGGCGTTGGAGCTGCTGCTGTTGGGCGCGCAGTTGAAATTCTTGCCGCTCCCGCTCTTGGCGCAGGTGGGCGAGGCGGGCTTCGATCTGGCCCATCTGTTGCCGTTGCTCGGCAATGTGCTGCTGGATGTGGGCGAGAGTGGCCTGGGCCTGGGCGATTTGCTCTTGAAGTTGGGCCTGACGCCGTTCGCCCTCTTGCAGGCGCTCCTGGTGGTGCTGGATCTGGGCCTGCTTCAGGTGTTGCTGGCTGAGGTTCTCCTGCTGCTGTCGCTCCAGGTGGGCCAGGTGGTGTTGCAGCTCCGCCAGGTGGCTCTCCTGCTGCTGTACCGCCTGCTGCAATTGCTGCCAGTGCTGGTTGACCGGGGATCCCTCCAGTTGGCTGAGCTTGCGGGCGAGATCGGCCAGGCGCTGTTGCAAGGGATCCCAGCGGAGTTGAATCTGGTGCAGCCGCTCTTGGATCTGCTGGCTTTCGCTTTGCCATTGCGCCAGGGATCCCTGCAGGTGTTGCAGGCGGGCCTGCTGGTTTTGGCAGTCGGCCTGGTGCCGCTCCAGGTATTGCTGGGCTTGCAGGGCGTCCTGGCGGGCCAGGAGCAGGGCCTGGGCCAGTTGTTTTTCGCGGGCTTGGGCGGCTTGGAGGCGAGGGGCGAGGGCGGCCAGCAGCGCTTCCAGATCGGCCAGGCGGGCGCGCAGGGCTTCCCCTTCCGAGTGTTCGCCCGCAGAAAAATGGACCCCAGCTCGTTGGGGGCCGGTGCCGCCAGTGATGGCTCCCGAGGTTTCCAGCAGCTCCCCTTCCAGGGTGACCATGCGGTGCTGGCCGATGTAGGGCCGGGCCAGCTCCAGGCTCTGGAAAACCAGGGTGGAGCCGAACACAAAGCCAAAAACATCTCGGTAGCGCTCTTCAAAGTGCACCAGGCGGATGGCGTAGTCGATCAGACCGTTTAAGTTGAGGGGGGCGGGCGGGCGGGCGGGCTGCAATTTGTTGAGGGGCAAAAAGGTGGCGCGCCCCAGTTTTTCCCGCTTTAAGAGGTTGATCGCGCTGACGGCGACGCTTTCATCTTCCACCACCACAAAGTGCAGTCGGTTGCCTGCCGCAATCTCCAGCGCCAGTTGATACTGGGGATCCACCTGCCCCAACTGGGCCACCAATCCCAAAACCCCCGGCAGGCGGGCGCTCAGGATGGCCTGGGTGGCGCGGGATCCCTGGGATTCTTGCAGCAGTTGGCGGCGGGTCTCCCACTTGTCCAGTTGCCGCTGCTTGGCGTGGAACTCGGCGGCCAGCCGCTCGTGGGTGGCGCGATCCAGCTCCAGGTTGGCTTGCAGTTGCGCCAGCTCTTGCGCCAGGGCCTGCACCTGGGCTTCCGACTGTCGGCAGGCCTGTTCCAGCTCGGCGGTGAGGGCCAGGTGGGATCCCAGCCATTCTTCAATCTGGGCGATCTCAGTTTGGGTGTCTTGGACTTGTCGCGCCAGTTGCCGTTGGCGCTCTTGCAGGCGAATTTGCTCCTGTTGCAAAGGCTCTTGTTCGGCGCGGATCTCTTCCAGGTGGCGGGTGAGGTAGCGCTGCTGCTTGACCCAGGCCTCGGCAGATTGGGCCAGGGCCCGCAGTTGTTCGCGGCTTTGTTCTAGGCTGATTTGGGCTTTCTGCACCTGGGCTTGCAGGGATCCCTGGGCCTGGGCCAGTTGCTCCTGTTGGCTTTGCAGGCGTTCCAGCTCTGCCTGCAGGTGCTGCTGTTGGGTTTGGCGCTCCTGCTGCAGGCGCTGCGTTTGCTCGATTTCCTGCTGCCAGGCGGCGATCTGTTGGCTGAGCTGTTGCCGTTGCACTTCGGCGGCAGCGATCTGGGCTTGCAGGTGCAGGTATTCTTCCTCTCCGAGGGCGTGGATGCGGCTTTGCAGCTCGCTCAGGGCGGCTTCCGCCTGCTGTAACTGCTCGCTCAAGGTCTGCACCTGAACAGTGGCTTGCTCCTGAGCCTCCAGAAGCTGCCGAATGGCTGCCTGGGTTGCTTCCACTTGGGCTTGCAAATGCCGCCAAAGCAACACCCGTTGCTGTCGCTCCAGCGTTTGCCACTGCAGCCGCAACTGCTGGTACTGCTGCGCCTTTTCGCTTTCCCTGAGCAGCCGCTCTCCTTGGGCTTGCCATTCCTGCTCGATGAGCCGGAAGCGCTCAATTTGTTCGCGCACCACCTCCAGCTTGGCGTTGGCCTGGGCGATCTTGCGGTCGAAGGTGGCCACCCCCGCCAATTCGTCGAGGATCTGCCGCCGCTCCTTGGAGTTCATGGAGATGATGCTGGTAACATCCCCCTGCAGGACCACGTTGTAGCCGTTGGGGTAGATGTGCATCGCCTCCAGTTGCTCGTGCAGCTCGCTCAAGGTGCAGGGCACATCGTTGATGTAGAAGGTGCTGGTGTAGGGCAGGGAATCGGGATCCTCTCCCTTGCCGGGGCTGACCCGCAGCCGACGGCTGACTTTCCATTCTCTCGGCTGGCCGTCTTCTCCCGGCCCCAGATCGAAGGTGACGGCGACGTGGGTCTCTACCCGCCGGTTGCTGCTGAGGCTGCCAGAATGCACCAGATCCGAAAGCCTCTCTGCCCGCATCCCCCGCGAGGACGATAGCCCCAGCGCGAACAGGATCCCATCCAGGATGTTGGACTTGCCGGAGCCGTTGGGGCCGGAGATGACCGTAAAACCCGGCAACAGGGGCAGCGAGGTCGTGCTGCCAAAGGACTTAAATCGGGTCAGCTCGATCCGCTTGATGTACATCCCGCCCCATATCTAGCGCAGCCAGCAGCAGATGATGGCACCAGGCTAGCACGGGTAGCGCAGCCTGCCCAGCTTCTAAGAAGGCTCAGGATCTGGGCTCGGGCTGACGAGCAGATCGGCCTTTTGCAAAAGACGATGCACCTCTGCCTGTAGCTCTGGCCACTTATAGGTGAGCAGGTTGGGCTTGGAGATGAGCAGTAGCCGGTATCCGGGTTTCAGGTTTGGGCACAGGGGCCGCAAGATTTCTCGCAACCGGCGTCGCAGCCGATTCCGCTTGACAGCAGATTTGCTCACCTTTTTCCCGATCACCAGCCCCACCTGGCTGGGGATCCCTTCGCACCCCGCCGGCATCGGCTGAAACAAAAGGATCAAGCCTGCACCGGAACGGCGCTGCCCCGCCTGGTAAAGCGCCTGGAAAGCTCGCCGATCTCGCAAGCGATAAGGAGCAGGCAGCATTGGGCACTGAAAGGGAATCCCAGGCAGGAGTCAACCCGTCTTGGACGCCGACACCCCAAGAGTTTGAGATGGGATCGGCTCTGCTAACCCTTAAGAAACCGCCAGGCGATAACGCCCCTTGGCCCGCCGCCGCCGCAAGACCTGCCGCCCGCTTGCCGTGCGCATCCTGGCCCGAAACCCAGAGACGCGAATGCGTCTGCGATTGGTGCCACGAAGGGTACGCTGAGTCATGGTGGAGACCAACTCATCCTGTCAACAAGGCCTGCTGCGACTGGCGAGGGAGAAGCCCAGTTCACCGGCAGACAATTAGCAAAGCTTTATCGTAGCAGACTCGACGGAAAATCGCTAGATTGGCCGCCTCACGCCGAGCAGCTAAATTGGGGATCCTACAATCCCAGTCGAGAGAGCAGAGGCACCGGGTTGGCGCCCCTGTCTTTGCTGGGCTTTGGCTGTGTCGCTTTGGGTGTGTGGTGTGGACATCTCCCTAGATCGACTCTGGGACGAAGCTTTGGGGCATCTACAGGTGCAGCTCAGCCGTCCAACTTTTGAGGCTTGGATCAAGACGGCGCGAGCTGAATCCTTGGTGGACAACCGCCTCACCATCTCCACTCCTAGCGAATGGGCGCGGGGCTGGCTGCAAAAGCACTACGCCTCCACCATCACCGAGGTGGTGCAGCGGGTGGCCGGAATCCCTTTGCAAGTGGAGTTTTCCGTCGCTCCCCAGGCTTTGGTCGAGGAAGAAGCTCCTTCAACGGCTGTGGCCTCAACCTCCCGCAAGGCCGGCAGTTTTCCTGCTTCCGCCCCCTTGGGGCTGGAGGTGAGCGGCAGCCTGCCCATGCGAGCCCCGGATCTCAACCCCAAGTATTCCTTCTCGCGGTTTGTGGTCGGCCCCAACAACCGCATGGCCCATGCAGCGGCTCTGGCCGTGGCCGACAAGCCTGGGCGGGCCTACAATCCCTTGTTTCTCTGCGGCGGGGTAGGGCTGGGCAAAACCCACCTGATGCAGGCCATCGGCCACTACCAACTGGAGGCGAATCCGCGGGCCAAGGTCTTTTACGTGTCCACCGAGCGCTTTACCAACGATTTAATCGATGCCATCCGGCGAGACAGCATGCAGTCTTTCCGGGAGCACTATCGAGATGTGGATATTTTATTGGTGGACGACATTCAATTTATCGAAGGCAAAGAGTACACCCAAGAGGAGTTTTTCCACACCTTTAATACGTTGCACGAGTCGGGCAAACAGATCGTGCTAGCTGCCGACCGCTCCCCTCACCTCATCCCTCGGCTGCAGGAGCGGCTCTGTTCTCGGTTTTCGATGGGCTTGATTGCGGAAATTCAGCCGCCGGACATCGAGACCCGCATGGCCATTCTCAAGAAAAAAGCCGAGTACGAGGGGATGATCCTACCGCCTGAGGTGATCGAATACATTGCTACCACCTACACCAGCAACATTCGCGAGCTGGAGGGCGCCCTCATCCGTGCCGTTGCCTACGTCTCCATTTCTGGCCTGCCGATGAGTGTGGAGACGATTCAGCCCATTCTCAACCCCCCCAGCGAGCCCAAGGAGATCACGCCCGACATGATTATTGACGTGGTCTGTGAAGAATTCGGCGTCGACCGAGAAAGCTTATTGGGATCCTCTCGCAAGCGGGACATCAGCCAGGCGCGGCAAATTGCCATGTTTTTGATGCGTCACCATACCAATCTTAGCTTGCCCAAAATTGGCGATTACTTTGGCGGGAAAGATCACACCACCGTTCTCTATAGCTGTGAAAAAGTTAGCCAGTTGCAGCGGGAAAATCTGCAATTTGAGCGGCAACTGCAAAACCTGGCCCAGCGGCTGCGAGTCATGGCCAACAGCCGAAACCGCTAGTCTTTGCCTTGCCATTGTTGAACCGTCCTTGGGGTGTCATCCTACGCTGCTGAGAGCCGCGGCGCCCGCGAGCTGGCGTGAAAGCTCCTATTGGAAGCAGCTACAGTTAAGGACGGGAGGGGCGGGGGTTGCAGGTGGTAGGGCAATCTGGCAAAGGACTTTGCTTGGGTATGCTGCTCCTTGGGGCTGGGCTGATGCCAGCATGGCCGGCCTGGGCCCATTCGACCCAAGCGGGCCGCAAGGAAGCAGATCCGCGGCCAACCGCGCTCTCAGGCGTTTTAGATCTGGGGCTGGATAGCCAAATTGTGGAGGATAGCCCCGTGTTGCGCCGCTGGCTGCAAAGTCCGCCCAATCTCCTGGAAGAAATCCGCAATACTCCCGTCTTGCCCACCCGTTTGCAGGCGGGTTTCGAGTCGGCTTCTGAGTGGCGAATCAGCCTGCAGGACTTGCGCCTGGGAGATCGCCTCACCCTCAGCGGCGACTATCGCCAATCTTCTGAGAACCCAGAAATCCGCCAGTACGGGTCAGAGGTGCGCTACTTTCTCGCCCCTATGGGCTCCCGCTTGAACCTGGCCCCCCAACTGGGCTATCGAGCCTTGGAAGAAAAAAACCGCCGCCTCAGCGGGGTGAGCTATGGGGCCTTTGTTGTTTTGGCCCTGGCTCCCGGAGCCGCCGACTTGACTGGCAGCTACACTTGGGTGGCCCCGCAGGAGCCGGAAGAAGGACAGGCCACCCTAGCGGAGATCACCGCCGCCTACGCCATTAGCCCTTCCCTTCGTCTTGCTGCCCGCTACAGCCTGCGCCACTCCACCTTGGCGCGGGAATCCAGCTTTGGCGTTGGCCTGGAGTGGATCCCCTAGAGGCGCACTGCCTGCACAAAAGCCACCCAGCCGAAGCTGAGATAGCGCTCCAAGCGCAACCCCACCTGGGCAAAGTGCCAGCGCAACTGGTCTGCGGAGAAAAAGCGAAGGCCGGTCGCCTCCAGCAACTGCTGCACCCTCTGCCCCCATCCCTGCACCTGCTGGCTGTGCATCGAGACAAACACCCCTCCCGGTTTCAAAACACGGGCCACTTCCCGCAGACAGGGATCCAACGGCACCTCGTTCAGGGTGGCGCCGCTGATCACCGCCCCAAAGGCTCCAGAGGCCAGGGGAAGCTGCTCCGCCCGGGCTCGCACCAGGCTGTAGCGCTGCCAGTGGGGCTGGGCCTGCTGGGCCGCCTCCGCCAGCACTCCCGTCGCGTTGTCTAGGCCGATCACCGTCCGCTGCGGATCCCTGGCCAAGAGGAGGCGGCTCCAGTACCCCCCTGCCGTGCCCAAATCCAAGACGGGATCTGCCTCCCCCACCAGTTCCGCCAGCAATTGGCCTTCCCGCTCGCTGCCGAAACGCTCCCCCGACAACAGCGACAGCGCCCAAGGCCGCCAGAGGCGATCGTAGCCCCAGGCAAACCCGGGCAGATGGGCAATGGCCTGAGCGGGAGTGAGCGGCAAGTCCCGCGCGGCGGCCAAAAAATCCACCGCTCCAAAGGCGGTGATGGGGTAGATCTGGCCGCAACGGGGACAGTAAACCCGATCCGCCGCGGCTCCCGGCTCACGTCCCGGTGGCAGGTTCAGCCCTTCCTGACCACAGCTCAGACAGCGGTAGAGGTGAACCGGCAAGGCAGAGAGAGAAGAGAGCATGACACAACCTGACGACAGCCGCAAAACAAAAGGGCAGTTGCCGGGCGCCGGCCCCAACAACCACCCTCCCAGGTTAATCAATCCCGCAGCGAGAGGAGATCCCTCAAGCCGTCTTCGGGCTGGGCAAGCCGATCTTCTCGGGGATGGGCACGTATTCTGCCACAATGGCCCGAAACTCGTCCCCATCTAGGGTTTCCCGTTCCACCAGGGTGTCGGCCAGGCGATCCAGCAGCGCCCGGTGCTCCAGCAGGATTTGCTTCGCTCTTTGGTAGCAGCTCTCCAGGATTTGCCGCACCTGCCGGTCGATCTTGGCGGCCACATCTTCGGAGTACTCGACGCGGTTCATCCAGCCGCCGCCCAAAAAGATTTCGTTGTTGGGCGGATCCCACATCAGGGGCCCCAGCTCGGACATGCCAAAGCGGGTCACCATTTGCCGCACCAGGTTGGTGTTTTGCTGCAGGTCGTTGCTGGCCCCCGTCGTCACTTCCGAGTAGCCAAAGACGATCTCCTCCGCCGCCCGACCGCCAAAACCGACCACCACCCGATCCAACAGCCAGGCGCGGCTGTACATGCCGGAGTCGATCTGCTCCTCGTTGGGCAGTTGCTGGGCAAAGCCGCCGGCACCTCCGGAACGGGGGATGATCGTTACCTTGTTCAAGGGATCCGCATGGGGCAAGAGGGTCATCAACAGAGCATGGCCGCACTCGTGGTAGGCGATGAGGCGCTTGCTTTTGCCGTCTAATAGCGGCGGCTTGGTCAGGCCAATGGTGATGCGGTCGATGGCGTCGTCGATGTCCTGGTTGGTGATGGCTTTGTGCTGACGGCGGGCCGCCAGGATGGCCGCCTCGTTGAGCAGGTTGGCCAGATCGGCGCCGGCAAAGCCAGGGGTGCGGCGGGCAATGGCCTCCAGGCTGACCTCTTCTGCCAGCTTCTTGTTGCGGGCATGCACGCGCAAGATCTCGTAGCGCCCCTTGAAGCTGGGCCGATCCACGGTGATCTGGCGGTCGAAGCGTCCAGGCCGTAGGAGCGCCGCATCCAGCACATCCGGGCGGTTGGTTGCGGCAATAACAATTACCCCTGAGTTGCCCTCAAACCCATCCATTTCCGTAAGCAACTGGTTCAGGGTTTGCTCGCGCTCGTCGTTGCCGCCGCCAATGCCCGCTCCCCGCTGCCGGCCCACCGCGTCGATCTCGTCGATGAAGACGATGCAGGGAGCATTCTCCTTGGCCTTCTTAAAGAGATCCCGCACCCGCGAGGCCCCCACGCCGACGAACATCTCCACGAACTCGGAGCCAGAGAGGCTGAAAAAAGGCACTCCCGCCTCGCCAGCAATGGCTTTGGCCAAGAGGGTCTTACCCGTCCCCGGCGGCCCCACCAACAGCACGCCTTTGGGGATCTTGGCCCCTACGGCAGTGAAGCGCTCCGGCTTCTTCAGGAAGGTAACCACCTCTTGCAGCTCTTCTTTGGCCTCCTCGATCCCGGCTACATCGTCAAACTTGACGCCGGTTTTGGCTTCCATCTGGAAGCGGGCCCGCGACTTGCCGAAGTTCATCGCCTGTCCAGGACCGCCTGCTCCTCCGCCAGCGCGGCGCAGGAACAAGAACAACCCCCCCAGCAGCAGCACCGGGATGACCAGGTTGCCCAAGATCGCCCAGAAGGCGCTGCCATCGCGGGTGGGCACTACAGCCACCTCGATCCCCTGCTCGGTGAGGCGATCCACCAGTTGCGGCACGGTGTTGGGCAGCAGGTTGACCCGGTAGCGGGTGGAATGCTGCGTTTGTGGGTCAACAGCCGTCACTTCGGCTACCAGGTTGTTATCGAGGAGGCGCACATCGGTAACGCGACCCTCCTCGACATAGCGCAAGAAGCGGTCATAGGTGAGGGCAGAGGCCAGAGCGGCGTGGGCAGGAGCTAGGCCGGATCCCTGCCAGAGACAAAAGCCCAGCAGGAGGGCGATCAGCCAGCGCTGGGGAGATAGAGGCTTGTTCATAGGGAAGAGAACGCTCGGTTATTAAAAGTCCTTTAACAAACTTAACCTGTCCCTCCTGGAAGGCACAACCCTACCCCCGCAAGGATGAGCTCCTGAGGGATCCCTGCCCCATCCGATGCCCGCCACAAGCCTGCAGTTAGGCCGAGCCGGGGGATCCCAGACCATCCAGCCCATAGACGCGCCGCCACATAGAGTCGGCCAGAGCGGCGGGCAGCAACCGCATCAGCCCCAGCGCCAGCTTGCCGCCCGTAAAAGCGGTGTAGCGGTCGGAAGGGTGGGGATCCGTCATGGCTCTCAGGATCGGCTCCACCACCTTCTCCACCGGCCAGGCCATTTTGTGGAACGAGCTGGCCAGCTCGGCAGCCTTGTCCAAGATCGCTTTGTAGGGGCCGTTGGGATTGACAACAGCAGCAAAGGTCTCTTCGGCCACGCGGCCAAACTCGGTGGCCACCGGCCCTGGCTCGATCACGATAACCTTGATGCCAAAAGGGGCCACTTCCACCCGCAGGGCGTCGCTGAGGGCCTCCACGGCGAACTTGGTGGCGCTGTAAACCCCACTGAAAGGCATCGACATCTGGCCGGCCACGGAGCTGAGGTTGAGGATGCGGCCGCTGCCCCGCTCCCGCATTTGGGGCAAGAGGGCGCGGGTGAGGGCGTGCAGACCAAACACATTCACCTCGAACTGCCGCCGCATCGCCGCCACATCCACCTCTTCCACCGGTCCCATTTGGCCGTAGCCGGCGTTGTTCACCAGGATGTCCACCCGGCCAAAGCGATCCAGGGCCTTTTGGGCCAGCGCCTCCACCTGGGCTGTATCGGCCATGTCGGTGGGCACCACCAGCGCTTCTGTCCCCTGCTTCTCCACCAAGTCCTTGACGTTTTGTAGCAGCTCCTCCCGGCGGGCCGCCAGCACCAAGCGGGCCCCGCGTTTGGCCGCTTCCAGGGCGACGGCCTTGCCAATGCCGGCAGAAGCGCCGGTAATCAGCACCACCTGATTGGCTAGTGAAAGCATGGCTTTCCTCTCTGCAAACTTTCTTCATCCTAGAGGGACTTCCGGGATCCCTGGAAAGAGGCAGCCTCGCTCCTTGGGCTGCGGTGCTGGGCCGCTGTTTCTAACTCAAGGGGTGCTCTGCCAGATGGATGGATCCCTGCGGCCCAGAAGCTGCTCAGACGGTTTTTCGCGCCCAAATTGCAGGGGGGGTTGGGAAAAGCGGTATGATCGATGGACAACTTGCTGGGACAAACTCCCTCGCTCGAGTGTACGCCTAGTCTAATGTCCTTGCCACAGGTACGAGGTGCAGTGACCGTAAGATATTTCCGCAGGCGGGCTAGCCGAGGCCGATCTTCCTTGCCGGAGGAGCGCTGGGCTCTCGCCGAGGCCTGCTTGGATCGATTGCTCAGAGTGGCGGAAGCCAACCTAAGGGCCAATTCCGAGCTGCGCCAACAGCAGCAGGAGCAGCAACGCCAACTGGAGGCCGAGCGGCGCCACAGCGAAGCCCTGCGCGATGCCACCGCCGATTTGCGCACCAGCGTCATGGAGTTGCGAGAGGGGCAAGCCCTTTGGCAAAACCAGGTGGACGAGCTGCGTACCTGTTTGCGAGAGTTGCTCAAGGAACAGAGCGAGCTGGTGCAGATCATCGCCCAGCAGCAGCACATCCTGAAGGACTGTAAGGAAGTCATCCGCGCCATTTTGGAGCAAATGCGGGATGACCACCGGGACTTCCGCTCCGCCATCGGCATTTTGCTGGAGGAACTGCACCAAACTGTGCGCTGCCTGGTTCTTAAGTCAGGTGGCACTCTCCCTAAGCCTGTCCGCCATCCCGAAGCGCCGGATCCCGGCTCCCAGCCGCCTGATTCTGCCTCGCCTGGGGATGGCTCTCTGTCCTAGCGATCCAGACTTCTGCTTTCCCCCAAAAGCTCCAGAGCTATCCAATCCCGCCCTCCGGCAGCCACTGCGGCCAAAACAGGCGCAACTCCCTAACCTGCTCCCCCTTGACCAACAGGGATCCGCCGCCGGACCGGCCTTGCAGGGGAATTTCCTCAGGAGAGAAGGAGTGTACCCGCTCGGACTCCGCGATCACATCCACTTGCAGATGGGGGTGCGCCGCCAGATCGGGGGGAAAACCCACCAAGCCCACCAAGCCATCCCCTTTGTTGGAGAAGTGAAAGGCCGACACGCCCACTTTACCCTGCTCCAGGATGGGGATCTCGCCCAGGGGTAGCCGCTTCAAATACCCCGACCGGCTGGCCAAAACTAAGATCCCTTGCGGGGGCAGCAGCGCCATACCGACGATCTGTTCTGTGCGCCCCAAACGTAGAGCTGGGGATCCCATAGCTGCCCGACCCATCAAGGGGATCTGTTCGGCGTCCAGCCGCAGCACCCGCCCGCCGGAGGTGGCCAGGACAACGCTGTAGCCTTGGTGGCCGGGATGCCAAAGGGCCGCCCAGCCCAGCTCGTCTCCTTCTTTGAGCTTCAAGACGGCGGCTCCCCGTTGGCTGAGGCCCACCAGCTCCGCCAAGGCCACCCGCTTGATCCGCCCCTGCCGGCTGAGCACCACCAAGCTGGCCTCGCCGGGAGAGTGCTCCGCACCGCTGACGCGAACGGGATCCAACGGGAAGGCGGCAACAATCGGCTCGGGGTTGGGGAGAAGGGTGACCAGAGGCACCCCCCGCGAGGAGCCGGTGCTGAGGGGGATCCCTTCGATGGGCACGGTGAAAGCCCTGCCGCTGGCGGTGAGCACCAAGATTGCCTGCTCTGGGGTCACGCATTCCAGGCTGACCAGGGTATCTTCTCCCAATTCCCGCTGCGCCGGGTTGCTGCGGGAGCGAGGCCCAGGCAGAGGCAGGCGGCGCACGTAGCCTTTGCGGGTGAGTTGCAGCAGAAAGCGGCTGTCTTCGCCGGCTTCGCCGCCGGGGATCTGGGCCGCCTCCGCTTCCAGTTCCGAGGCCGAGAGAATCTGGGTGCGCCGGGGATCCGCAAAGGTTTTTTTCAAGTGTCGCAGCTCTTTTTTCAGGTAATTCAAGAGCTTGCGGCGATCTTGCAGCAGTCCCTGCAGCTCGGCGATGCGGGCCTGCAGCTCGGCTTGCTCTTGATAGAGGCGCTCCCGCTCCAAGGTTGTCAGGCGGCGCAGGGGCATGGCCAAGATCGTCTCCGCCTGCTGGGAGGTGCAGCCCAAGCGGGTTTGCAGCTGGGCTTTGGCCGTGGCGCTATCGGGCGCTTGCCGCAGCAGGTCGATTACCCCTTCCAGATCGGCCAGGGCCAGCACCATCCCCGCCACCTCTTCGGCTTTGCGCTGTACCTGCTGCAGTTCGGCGCGAAACATCCGCTTGAGAGTGGCCTCGCGAAATTGCAAAAAGTGCTGCAAAATCTGCTTCAAGCTGAGCTGCTGGGGTTTTCCCTCCACCAAGGCCAACAGGATCACCCCAAAGGTGCTCTGCAAGGGGGTGAGCTTGTACAACTGCTGCAAAACCGCCTGCGGGTTGGCCTCCCGCTTCAGCTCCACCACCACGCGCATGCCGCTGCGATCCGACTCATCCCGCAAATCTGCGATGCCGCTGAGACGGTCTTGGGCGACCAGCTCGGCCACCTTCTCGAGCCAGGCAGCCTTGTTCACCTGATAGGGAAACTCGCTGATGATCAGGGCGGGCCGGCGGTGGCGTCCTCTGCCCGGCTGGATCTCCTCAAAGCGGGCCACTCCCCGCAGGGTGATGGAGCCGCGGCCGGTGAGGTAGGCCTCGCGGATCCCCTGGCCATCGACAATTTGGCCGCCGGTGGGAAAGTCCGGCCCCGGGATCCAGCGCAACAGCTCCTCAGGGCTGAGATCGGGCTCGTCGATCAAAGCCAGCAGGCCGTCCACCACTTCCCCCAGGTTGTGGGGCGGGATGTTGGTGGCCATGCCCACGGCAATGCCAGCAGAGCCGTTGAGCAGCAAGATGGGCAGGCGGGCCGGCAGGACGGTGGGCTCCGCCTGGGAGCCGTCGAAATTGGGCATAAAGTCCACAATTGCTTCGGAGATCCCCTGCAGAAGGGCTGTGTGGCTCAGCTCCGCCAGCCGACACTCCGTGTAGCGCATGGCCGCCGGCGGGTCGTCGTCCACCGAGCCGAAGTTGCCGTGCCCCGCCACCAGGGGGTAGCGGCTGGAAAAGTCTTGTGCCATGCGCACCAGCGCGTCATAGACCGCCTGATCCCCGTGGGGGTGATATTTCCCCAGCACGTCCCCCACGACGCGCGCGCACTTGCGGTAGGGGCGATCCGGCGTCAGGCCCAGCTCGTGCATGGCGTAGAGGATGCGGCGATGCACCGGCTTGAGGCCATCCCGCACATCCGGCAAGGCCCGCCCCACGATCACGCTCATGGCATATTCCAGGTAGGAGCGCTGCATCTCCCCCTGCAAATCGGTTACGATTACTCGCCCTAGACGGGATCCCCCACCCGATCCAGATCCCAGTCCGTCGAGAGTCAGTTGCTGAGTCATGGCTCATTAGGAGCGGAACGCTTTCCAGGTTACTGTAGCCGTTTCCGCAGCTTTTGCGACCCCACCCAGCCGCTGCCGTTTTTGAAACGGGGGAGTGGGGTGGCGGCTCCGCCGTGCTATTTGACACTCCCACCGCCTAAAGGCAGGGGATTCTTACGCAGTTCAACAACGACCTCGTAAAGGCGCTGTCAAGACGCCCCCAGACAGTTCCTCGAGGCAAAGCCCCAAGGTTCTGCTTACTCTTCTGATGGCGTCAGCGGGACGAAGTCTTTGCAGGTTGGCTGAGATGTTCGGACGCTTGCCACCGGTCGGTGCTCGCCTGGGAACGGTACGCCTTGGTGGCAACTCTTGGCGAGCCACTAAAGTTGCTTACGGGCTTTTCCGCCCTGCCCTCAAGTGCAGGGCTACCAAGCTATCCTTCTCTGTAGTCGGGGTGGATCTGGGTGCAATCATGGCCGGGAACTCCATTCGTTTTGGCACTGACGGCTGGCGAGCCGTGATCGCCGATGGCTTTACCTTCCAGAACTTGGGCATTGCCGCCCAAGCCAGCGCCCAGGTGCTGGCCCGCACCTATCCTGGGGCAGGGATCCTGATCGGCTACGACAACCGCTTTCTCTCAGAAAAATTTGCTGCCCACGCTGCCGAGGTGGTGGCGCGGCTGGGGATCCCGGTTTATCTCTCTGCCTGTGTGGCCCCGACACCGGCCTTTAGCTGGGCGGCCAAAGAGCGCGGCTGCCACGGCGCCTTGGTGATCACCGCCAGCCACAACCCGCCCCACTATTCCGGCCTCAAGGTCAAAGGCGGATTTGGCGGCTCCGTGCCGCCGGAGGTTACCGCCGCCATCGAGCAGGAGCTGCACCACCTGCAACCTCTCGCATCCAACCCAGCCCCCATCGAAACCTGGGATCCCTGGCCCGGCTACCTGGCTCAGCTCAGCCGCTTTGTGGATCTGGAGAAGCTCAAAGGATCCCCGGCCAAGATCTGGGTGGATGTCATGTTTGGCTCTGGCGCCGGGGGCCTCAGCCGCCTGTTGGGGGAGAAGGTGATCGAATTGCAGGCACGTCGGGATCCCTTGTTTGGCGGGTTCCCACCGGAGCCGCTGCCGCAAAACCTGCAGACCTCTGCCCAGATCATCGCAGCGGATCCCGCCCCGTTAAAGATGGGTCTGGTCTTCGATGGCGATGCCGACCGCATTGCTGCCCTCGATGGGCAAGGCCATTTTCTCAGCCCGCAGATCCTCATTCCCATCTTGATCGACCACTTGGCGGGGCGGCGCGGCCTGCGGGGCGAGATCGTCAAAACCATCAGCGGCTCGGAGCTATTCGTGAAGGTGGCCGAGCGCTATGGCCTGCCAGTTACGGAAACGCCGGTGGGCTTTAAGTACATCGCCGAGCGCATGCTGAGCACACCGGTGTTGCTGGGGGGAGAAGAATCGGGCGGCATCGGCTATCTGGGCCACATCCCCGAGCGGGATGCCCTCCTCTCTGCCCTGTACTTGATCGAAGCCGTCACCGAAACCGGGCAAGATCTGAGCGCCCTTTACCGAGCTTTGCAAGAACGGGAAGGGTTCACCTCAGTTTACCTACGCCGCGACCTGCACCTGGCGGATCAAGGTCAACAAACCCGGCTCTTCCAGCAGCTACAGACGGATCCCCCCCTTGAGATCCTGGGGCAAAAGGTAATCAAGCATTTCGATCGCGACGGCCACAAGTTTAGCCTTGCCGACGGCAGTTGGGTGATGATCCGGGGCAGCGGCACCGAACCTCTGCTGAGGCTCTACTCGGAAGCCAGAACCTCAGAAGAAGTGAACCGTCTTCTCGATTGGGCAGCTGGGCTGCTCAGCAAGATTGCTTAGGGCTACAGAAGGACGCCCACGGCCCCTAGCTTGCTTGTGCGCGATAGCAGTTCAGAGCTCAAGCAGTTGCCTCGGCTGTCTTGGCCTTGGCTTGGTCAAAAGTGCCTGGCGGCTCGTACAGAAACTCAAACAGGTTGCCATCGGGATCCTTGCCATAGAAGGAGGCAGTGCCATCCCGATGGCTGTGAATGGCCCCTACCGGGATCCCTGCGGCTTGCAAGCGCCGATGCTGCTCCTCCAGCTCCTCCCTGCTGCTGAAGACAAAGCCAAAGTGGGGCCCTGCCGCCCGGTAGCCCGGCCCCAAGAGTGCCAGCCCATCGTCTCCGGCTTTCATATAGGCCCAGTCGGGATCCTTCCAGACGTTGACCATCCCCAACTTTTCGTAGAACTCTACTGCCTTAGAGATGTCTTCTACGCGGACGGCAACATGTCCAAGTTGCTTCAGTGCCATGCTCTTCTCTCTCCTCCACAGAGACAACCGCAAGGGTTTCTCTATAACCCAGCATAGCTTGCAGAGAGAGCCCCTCCCCACTCCCCCGAGAGCAGGGATGGAACCAAGGTCGATTCCAACTTCGTTCGAGGCCCAGGGCAAGCTAATGCCTAAGCTGTTGGCTGCTTGGCCAAGAATCGCTCCAGCTCGCTCAACGCTTCTGCGTCCATTTTGGTCTGCATGGGGCAGAACTTCGGTCCACACATCGAGCAAAACTCCGCCGTTTTGTAGATATCTGCCGGCAAGGTCTCGTCGTGATATTCTCGCGCCCGCTCTGGGTCTAAAGACAACTCAAATTGTCGGTTCCAATCAAAGTTGTAGCGGGCTCTGGACATCTCGTCATCTCGATCCCTGGCCCCAGGACGGTGGCGGGCAATATCGGCAGCGTGGGCGGCAATTTTGTAGGCAATGAGGCCGTTGCGCACATCCTCGGCATTGGGCAAGCCCAGGTGTTCTTTGGGAGTTACGTAGCAGAGCATCGCCGCCCCGTACCAGCCGGCCAAGGCCGCCCCAATGGCAGAGCTGATGTGGTCGTAGCCAGCGGCAATATCGGTTACCAGCGGCCCCAAAACGTAGAAAGGAGCCTCGTCGCATTCCTCCATTTGCTTGCGCACGTTAAACTCAATTTGATCCATCGGCACGTGCCCTGGCCCTTCCACCATCACCTGCACATCGTGCTCCCAGGCCATGCGGGTCAACTGCCCCAGGGTTTTCAACTCCGCCATCTGGGCCTCGTCAGAAGCATCGTGCAGACATCCGGGCCGCAAAGCATCGCCCAGGCTAAAAGAAACATCGTATTTCTTGAAGATCTCGATGATGTCGCGGAAGTGGGTGTAGAGCGGGTTTTGCTTGTGGTGGGCCAACATCCAACGGGCCAGGATCCCACCTCCGCGAGAGACAATTCCTGTGAGACGGTTGCGCACCAATGGCAGATATTCGATGAGGATCCCGGCATGGATGGTCATGTAGTCCACCCCTTGCTGGGCCTGCTTTTCGATGATGTGCAAGATATCTTCTGCCGAGAGTTTTTCGACATTGCCATGGACACTTTCTAGAGCTTGGTAGATGGGCACCGTGCCGATGGGCACCGGAGAAGCTTGGATAATAGCCGTGCGAATTTCGTCCAAGTCGCCGCCGCCGGTGGACAGATCCATAACGGTATCGGCGCCGTATTTAATGGCCAATTTCAGCTTTTCCAGCTCTTCGGCTAATCCAGAGGAGCTGGGGGAGGCGCCAATATTAGCATTGACTTTGCAGCGGGAGGCGATCCCGATGCACATGGGCTCTAGGTTGGTGTGATTGATATTGGCAGGGATGATCATGCGGCCCCGCGCCACTTCTGAGCGGATCAGCTCCGGCGGTAGGTTCTCTCGCCGAGCCACGTAGTCCATCTCTTCGGTAATCACGCCCTGCCGGGCAAAGTGCATTTGCGTAACATTTGCTTGCCCACGACGGCGGGCAACCCATTCGCTGCGCATGGTGTCAACTCCGGTACTCGCTTTCCTACGCTGGTATGACCCAGATCAGGTTCTGAGGATGTAATCTCAGCCTGGGGGCAGCCCCCAGACACTCCTAGCGTGTTGTGATTCTATCACCGAAATTGGAACTGGATTGGAACTTTGGGATCGATATCAGAGTAGTTTGAGACAATGCCCTGGCGCGTCGCGCCGCTGACCCTTCCAGTCTCTCCCCTCACCCCCAGTCCCTTTCCGATAGGAGCAGCGATACGAGCAGTCTGCCCTGGGGAAGGTGCTGCAGCTAGGGGGCAAAAATATCATCAGAAGCATTAGATGCTGGCGAACCCTTCAGGCAGTGGCTTTTTTCTTTCTAAAACGGGCTTATCTGCCTTCAATAACCACTGTGCCTTGGCCGAAAGCTTTTTGAAAAAGGGATCCGAGAGGATACTTTTTTCTTCTAGCTGTGGGATCCACACATGTTGCCTCTTGGGATCGCTTTGGATCTCGATTTTGCTCGAAGTGAGCAAGTGATCAGTTAATCTCGCCGAGATCTCTGACCAGTCGATTTCCTGCCCTAAGTAGAAGCTATGTTGCTCAAGAACGCAACCGATAATCTTGCTTAGGAGATCGTCCTCTACGGGTTTGAAAAAGCAGTTGTCGTGAATGTAGATTTGGTGGACAACTCTATTTCCAAGCCTCTCTTGGTTGACAACAAGAAAGTCTTTGCCTTCAAATCGGATTTCTAATTCATAGGCGACGGCATCAGTTAGCAAATATTCAGTAAAATGTTTGGAAAAATTTTCTCGGCAAAGTTTCTGAATAGGAGACTGTTCTAGGCATCTTACACGATCCGATAGTCCTTCTAAATCTGGAGAGCAGGCCAGCAATAAAACATTATCCTGATACTCTCCATAAATCTTTGAATACCAGATCGCGCCGACGTTTTTAAATGGCTCTAAAATGACTCGCAAAGACACACTTGCGCCGCTGAGAGATAGGTTGGGGTAGCTAAGCTGGGTGAGCCGTTGCCGCGACCACCAGTCTTGAAGCTGCAGGTCGATCATGGGATCCCGCCCAGCCAGCGCCGCCAGCTCCACCAGGGATCCCCTCTCTTGCTGGCCCTGAACAGCTCGGCCACTTCTTCGCCGCTGGGCCGAGCCCTAAAGGTTTTGAGGACGCTGTAGAGGCCGGGCTCTTCCTGCTGCCACACGCTCCAGGGATCCGGGTAGGCGCGAAACAGGGCTCCTTCTACCAGCGAGCGCAGGTAGTAGCTGGTCTCAAAGGTGCTCAGGAAGCGTTGCCGCAGCCGGCGCCCGGCCAACCCCACCCCCACTGCGGCGGCATCCTGAAGTTGCGGGTTGAGGAGAACGACGGGCTTGGGATCCCGGCCTTTGGCCGCCAGCCCAGAGGGATCGCCGCCGCTCACCAACTGGCAAACCCGCTCCACCTGATCCAGGCTGTAAACCGCCGGCATCACGAACAGGACACTTTGTTCTGGCGTAGGTTGGGTGCGGGCAGTCAGGCTCTGCAGTTGGATCCCGTCGGGGAGGGATCCCCATTCCCGCTGGGCCAGGGCCGCTCCGCCGGCATCGCTGAACAACACCAAAGCCGGTGGCGGCACCAACTCCAAAAATGGACGAGCCAAGACTTCCGGCTTGATGTCGGGGGCCAGGATCTCGATGAGCAAGCGGCGGTATCCCGCTTGCAGGGCCAGGCGTGTGGCCTGGATGGCCTGCTCGCAGGCTTGGGCCAGATCGCCGGGCAGGTGGGGAAATTGGGTCAGTTGCAGTTGCTCGGCCACAGTCCAATCCAACTTAGATTTTAGATTCAATAAGATTCAAAAGACGCTCAGCCGGATAGGTCTTCCCAAGCTCTGTGGGTAAGCAGCTCCTCCAGCACCCGCACCCCCCGCAGTTGGTTGGAAAGGGGCAGGTGGCCCTTGGGAGCGGACAGATCCCAGGTGAACTCGTCGGGATAGCGAGTCCAGTGGTAGCCTTGCTTCCAGCCAATCAGCGGCCAGAGGCGCTCCCAGTTGCGGTTGACCCCCAGCCAGAGTTGCCGCTGCACCGAGTAGCCGAAGCGATCCCCGGAGGCCGCCCGCCACAGGCCATCGATGGTGCGCAGATCCTCTGCCGGGATCCGGCTCACCTCGGAAAAGTACAGCCAGCCCCGCCGCGCCGCCCCCTCCCCCGCCGCCCGGCACAGCAGTTGCAGGCTCAGCCGATCCGCTTCCAGCCAAGCTCCCGCCGCTAACAACTCCTGCAAAGGCCGGTAGTCGATGTTCAGGGCTGAAATCAGAGGGACTGTCACCATTGCCGTTGCAAAGGGTTTCTTTCGAATTCTAGTCCCTGTCGGCCAGCCCCTCAGCTTTCGGGCGGGTACTGGGGCGGATTCCCAAAGAGGATGCGATAGCCAATATAGGCCACCCCCAACAACCCCGCCAGGATCCACAGAAAGGCCGAAAAGGGTAGGTAAGAGAAAAAGACAACATAGACCCGGCGGCTGAGCCAAGAGAGGATGAGATAGACCGCCGCCAAAATGCTGATCCCTTGCAAGGTGCGGAAAGCCGGCACCCGCGAGAGGGGCATGCGCTGCCGTGCCACCCAGATGGAGCTAAGGAAATAGTAGGGAGGCACCAGCAACAAGAACATATCCGCCTGCTTGACCACCGCCTGCCAGCCGGCCGTGTTGGTGGCATAGGCCAAGTAACCGGCCCAGAGGACAAGGCTTGCCGCTGCTAAGCCAATGTTCAAGCTGAGCAAAAAAGGCTCTTCCCACTGCCCTGGGATCCAGTGGCAGAGAACCCAAACCAACCAAGGAGCTGCAAAGAGCAGGATGGCAATCGTTAAGCCGTTGGCGTTGAGCTGGGTAAAAAATGTTTCCAGGGTCATGACGGCTGAGGGGACGGGAGGTCACTTTCAAAAATAGTAGTGTAGTCCCATCCCTCACCAGAATCCGTAAGTAATACCCTGAAAAATTACAGCCAAAACATTGCATCCTCGCTGGGTCAGGGTTTCCGGGCGCGCGAAACGGGATCCTTTTGCTAGGGCACTACTGAGTACATCTGGAGGGATCCCGCAGGGCACCCACAAAGTGATAGGGGGGCAGGGACTCGCTCCAGTCCAATTGCCAGTGGGGGTGTGCTGCTACCCAGGTTTGGGCGAGCTGGGCTGCCGTTTCCCGTTCGGCAGGGGTGAGCAAGAAGTAAAGCCGCAGGACTTCTCCCGGCTGCGGATCCCCTCTTTGCACTGGCCAGGTAGAAGGCCAAAGCTGCTGCAGGGCCGCCAGCTCCTGTTCTTGCCGCTCTTGGGCCTGTCGTTGCTGGAGATAGGCTTGTTTGCGGGCCAACAGATAGGCTGTGCCGCTGGGAGCGGGTTGGGGATCCGGGGGGGGCTGGGGCGACAGTTTTCCTTTCAGGCAGTACTCGGCTCTTCCCCCGATGGCCGCGAGGGCCTGTTCGTACTCCGCCTGCTGGGCCAATAGGTGGGATCCCAGCTTTTCGGCTGAGAGAAAGCAGGTGCCAAAGCGCAGGGGCAGCAGCGGCATCTGGGCAAACAGCCGGCAGATCACCTGGTCGTGGCGCAGGGCAGAACGCAGCAGCACCTCATCCGAAGCCTGCAGCGACGCAGGATCCGGCATCGGCTCCACAGCAGCGGCAATTCGGCCTCCTGTGGGAGAAAACACCTGCAGCGGCCCGCGGATCCCTTGAGTTTGTTGAATGAAATGCCAAAGCGGCGCGTCTGGCATCGGCAAGAAGGCATAGGTGTAAAGGGGGCTGCCGGCGCTCTGTTCGCTGGGTTCCGGTAAAACTGGCATTGGCTCGGATCGAGGCGTAGACTTTTCCTCTCAGTCTAAGCAAACTTGCTGGCGCTTTTTGCCCTGGGGGGCTGCTACTGGCGACCTGAAGATGCGGTAGACTAACCTGGCAGGGTTTTTCAGGTCTGGGGTGTTCAGGGCCGCAAGGCTGCCGGGGGGTAGGTGGGATCCTCTCTCTCCGTGCCTCTACAGGTAAAACTATGACCAGCCGCTCAGACTTCAAACCCTTGGAAACCTTTCAAAAAGAAGAGATCGAACGCTTGCGGGATCTGCTTCCCGCTTCTCTCCGGGCCTTGATCCGCGTTGTCCCCCACTCGGGAGGTGAGGCCCTGTTGTTCTCCCGCCGCAAGGCCCCTTGGCAGCCGCAGGGCATCATTGCCATCGATTTTCGCCGCTGGCAAGGGATCCCGCAGCCGCAGCGGGATCTGTTGTTTTTGCGGGAGGTGGGCTGGTTCGACAACCGCAACTGGCTACAGCCGGGGTTTTACCAGTCGCTGGCCTTGCTTGGTGGCATCACCACCGTGGCAGAGCTCTCTTTGCAGCACCCGTTTTCTGCCCTGTTGGCGGGGGGCATCACGGCGCTCTCGGTGCGGCAGATCTGGCAAAACCTGAATCGGGAGAGCGCCCATTTCGATGCCGACGAGTTTGCCTTGCGCCGCGCCCAGTTCCGCGGCTACACCCGCCAAGAGGCAGCCCAACACCTAGCAGATGCCCTGGAGCAGGTTCTCAAGCTGGATCCCACCGATATCCTGACGGCACTGCGGCTGCAGCGGCTGAGAACCATCGCCCGCAACCTCACCCCCTCACCTGGGAGCTCCTGAGCACAGGTGCACCTGGGTGATGGCGATCCGACCGGAGAAGCAGATATCGGTATCGGTCTGGGGATCGCGGGCTCGCTCTGCGTAGCGCCCCTGGTAGCGAAACCACAGCGATGCCAAGCCTTCCCCCTCTGCTTCTACGGCGTAATCGAGTGGCAGCGGCTGCGTGCAGAGGGGGCAGTAAACTCGCTCCGGCAAAGGGGATCCCGGTGGCAGGTGGGGCAAGTTGACATTCCAGAAGGAGCCGGCTGGCAGGGGTTGTTCCATCAGCTCGGCCAGGATCTCCCGCGTCCACCGCTGGGCCTGCTCCCAATCGATGGGTTGGCTCCCTGCCCGATACTGGGAAATGGCGATCCCTCCGATCCCACGCAGCGCCGCCTCCCGCACCGCCGCCACCGTGCCGGACAAGTACACATCCGATCCCAGATTCCCTCCCTCGTTGATGCCAGAAAGCACCCAATCCACGGCAGGGGCGAGCTTAAACAGGGCCACCCGCACACAGTCGGCAGGGGATCCCTCGACGGCAAAGGTACGCTCGCCGCGGGCCCAGGCGCGAAAGGGCCGCCCCGTCGTTACCTGGTGGCTACAGCCGGAAATCGGCTGGTGGGGGGCCACAATCCAGCAGTTTTCCTCGGCAACGAGAGCGCTGAGGGCCAGTCTGAGGTGTGCCAGCCCCGCCGCCTCGATGCCATCATCGTTGGTCAGCAATACCTTCATCTGAATTCCTCTACCGGCAATTCCTGGGTTAGCCTAAATCGCAAATCTCCGTTGGGATCCAAATCTGGAGATCTGAAGTGCAAAGGCAAGGCGGATCCCGTTCTTCTTCTAACCTATCCCTAAGGGGTTGGCGTCTCCTGCGCCGCAGCCCTCGACCCATGACCATGAACTGATACCGGAGGATTGCCATGACCACACGGGTAGCCATCAACGGATTTGGCCGCATTGGCCGGTCGTTTTTGCGGGCGCTGCTCTCCCAGCCGGGGCGAGGGCTGGAGGTGGTGGCGGTTAATGATCTCACCGAGCCGGAGAACTTGGCCTACTTGCTGCAATTTGACTCCGCCTACGGGCGCCTGCCCCAGACGGTGAGCGTTGTGGATGGCCACCTGCAAGTCGGCAGCCACAAGATCCGGGTTCTGGCAGAACGGGATCCGGCGCAACTGCCCTGGAAAGACCTCGGGGTTGACCTGGTGATAGAGTCCACCGGCCTGTTTACCAAGCGGGAGGGGGCGGCCAAACACCTAGAAGCCGGCGCCAAGAAAGTGATCATCTCCGCTCCTGCCAAAGGCGCCGACCTGACGGTGGTGATGGGGGTTAACGACGACCAGTACGACCCAGAGCGGCACCATATCGTCTCCAACGCCTCCTGCACCACCAACTGTCTGGCGCCGCTGGCCAAGGTCTTGCTGGATCGCTTCGGCATCGAGACGGGCTTTCTCACCACCTGCCACGCTTACACCGCCACCCAGGCCATTGTGGATCGCCCGGATCCCAAGGACTATCGCCGGGGCCGCTCGGCGGCGGTGTCGATTGTGCCTTCCACCACTGGGGCAGCCACGGCAGTTGCCGAGGTTTTGCCTGCCCTGAAAGGGAAGATGGACGGCCTGGCGCTGCGGGTGCCCACCCTAACCGGCTCGATTGTGGACTTTGTCGTGCGCACCGAGCAGCCTATCACCAAAGAGGCGGTCAACCAAGCCTTTGTGGAGGCAGCAGAAGGGCCGATGCGCGGTATCCTGGCCATTGCCCCGCCGCACATTGTCTCGGCCGATATCATCGGCGATCCCCATTCTTCGATTGTGGATCTGGAGTCGACGATGACGCTGGGGGATCGCACGGTGAAGGTGCTCTCCTGGTACGACAACGAGTACGGCTATGCCTCGCGGCTGGTGGATCTGGCGGCGAAAATGGCGGCTGCGCTAAAGAGCTCAATCCCAGCCTAGGTCAGTGCGCTCCAGCCAGGAGCTATCCAGGGCAGCCAGCGCCTCAGCTGCGGCTATGCCGGTTTCGGGGTGGCGCCAATGGGGAGCAATCTCGCACAGCGGGGCCAGGACAAAAGGGCGCTCCATCATGCGAGGGTGGGGCAGGGTTAGCTCAGGGCTCTTCAGGATCCGGTTGCCCATTGCCAGCAGATCCAAGTCCAGGGTCCTGGCCTCCCAGCGGATGCGCCGCACTCGCCCTGCCTCCTGCTCGATGGCCAGCAGCGCCCTCAGCAACTCCAGGGGCGATTGGTAAGGGGGAAAGGGATCCAACGCCACCACAGCATTGAGGTAGTCGGGCTGGCCGGGTGGCCCCCCTTGGGCGGGGCTGCGGTAGAGGCTGGAGCGAGCCACCACCTGGCCCAACCTGAGCAACTTCTGCCCAGCCGAGCGCAATTGCTGCAGCGGATCCCCTAGGTTGCTGCCCAGGGCAATGTAGGCTAGGTCGGGCTGCATCGAGGGTTAGCTATTGGGAGAACGGTGGCGGACAATCTCCACGTAGACATCGTCGAACAAACCGGGCAGGGGGGCCTGTGGCTTGTGCACCCGCACCGTCAGGGCTTCCACCTGGGGATAGCTTTGCCACAGCCGCTCAGCAATCCGGTCTGCCAACGTCTCGATCAGCCGGTAGCGTCGCTGGGTTACCTCTTCCCGCACCGCCTCGTACACCTGGGCGTAGTCCACTGTGTGGGCCAGGTCATCCGCTTGGGGAACCCAACCAAGCTGCATCTCCACATCCACCACAAAGCGCCCTCCCAACACGGCCTCCTCAGGACGATAGCCGTGGTGGGCATGGAAGCTAAGACCCCGCAGCACCAGCCTAGTTGGGTTCATCGTGGAGACCTGCCCAGGCCGCCAGAGCCGAGACATGAGCAGGGACGTTGTGCGCCCGCACCAGGGTAGCGCCCCGGCTGGCGGCAAAGAGGTGCACGGCTACGCTGGCGCTATCCCGCTCTTTGGGCACAGCAATGCCGGCAAGCTGGCCAACAAAACTTTTGCGCGAGGCTCCCACCAGCACCGGGTAGCCATAGGCCACCAGCCGCGGCAGCGCTCTGAGGAGGGCAATGTTCTGCTCGGCGGTTTTGGCAAAGCCCAGGCCGGGATCCAAAACCACGCTGGGAACACCGGCTGCCAGGGCCCGTTCCGCTTGATCCTTGAGAAACCCAAAAACTTCTCCCTCAAGGTCGTCGTAGTCGGTGAGCTGCTGCATGGTGCGCGGCTCTCCCCGCATGTGCATGATGACCGCTGGCACCCCCTTCTCGGCACACACCTGCATCATCTGTGGATCCCGCAGCCCGGTGACATCGTTGATGATGTGTGCCCCCGCTGCCAGAGCAGCAGCAGCCACCTCTGTTCGCCGTGTATCGACGCTGAGGAGAATTCCGGATCCTTCTAGAGCCCGAATTACAGGCAAAACCCGGTCGCACTCCACCTCTACCGGCACCGGCTCCGCCCCCGGCCGGGTAGACTCGCCGCCGATATCCACAATCAGAGCTCCCGCTGCTGCCATGGCCTTGGCCGCTTGCACGGCTGCCTCCAAGGATCCCCACTGGCCGCCGTCGCTGAAGCTATCGGGGGTTACATTGAGTACCCCCATCACCGCCACACCCCGCCAGGAAAGGCAGTACCCCTCCGGTGTTTGTTCTGCCCCAGGCAGGGGACGGCGAGAGAGCAAGCTGGTAACGCCCATAACTCCTGCAAGCTAATTCGCTGTCAGAGCAGCCGCCCCAGATAGGACCAGCGCGTGCCTAGCTGAATTCTAGAAGTAGGGAAGCGCAGGGGGCAGTAATCTATACAGATCCCTCGCTCCGTTTGTTTTGGGGTATTGCTAGGTGTCTCCCGTGAAGGGGAGGAGTGGCTGCGTGGCGCGGGCCGCGGTTGTGTATCTGCCTTGGTATGACCCTCAGTTGGTTGAGTGAGTGAGGGGAAACGTCACCTGAGGTCGGCAAAAAGCCATACCTAGGAGGGATCCCCTGCCAGCCTAAGGCCAAGGAGTAGCCTTAGCTCGCAGAGGAACCCCTCCCGCTTGAGCTAAAACATGATGTCGTCTTCCGAACGACCCCAGATGCACCAGATGATGGAGGCAAAAATTGCTAGGTAAACCCAGGCCATCGGCCCGTATTGCAGCAGATCCATCAATACATCCCTTAAAGTACTTGTTTATCTAGTCCAATTATTGTGATGTTTCGTTACAGCGTCAACAGTTTTCTCAGGAAAACGGTTGCGTCAAGCAGACCCCTTGGAAGCAGGGATCCCTGGCTAGATAAGTCGTTTTGCCTAGAGGCACTGCTGAGAAACCACGGCTTGGCTGAATAGGCTAGGGAGTCCTAGACATGGAAACGGAAGAGCATCACATCTCCTTCCTGAACCACGTAGTCTTTGCCCTCGCTGCGCACCAAGCCCTTTTCTCGGGCGGCACTCAGGGATCCCGCTGCCACTAGGTCCTCATATGCTATCGTTTCCGCCCGGATAAAGCCCCGCTCAAAATCCGAGTGAATGACCCCCGCTGCCTGAGGAGCAGTGGCACCGGCAGGGATTGTCCAGGCGCGGGTTTCTTTGGGGCCGGAAGTAAAGTAGGTGCGCAGGCCCAGCAGCTCGTAGGTGGCGCGGATCAAAGATTTCAGCCCCCCTTCTTTCACCCCCAGCGAGTCTAGATAAGCCTGTCGCTCTGCAGGCGGCAGCTCCACCAATTCCGCCTCCACCTGGGCTGAGACCACCACCACACGCGCCCCTTCTGCCTGGGCCACTTGCCGCACCTGCTCTACCCAGTCGTTGCCAGTGGCTAGCTCCGTTTCTGCCACGTTGGCGGCATAGATCACCTTCTTGCGGGTGAGCAGCCCTAGCCCTTTGATGGAGGCCTCCTCTTCTGGGCTGAGGGGCACCAGGCGGGCCGGCTTGCCCTCGTCCAAAGCGGCCTGCAGCTTCTCCAGGGCCTGCAGCTCTACTTGAGCCGTTTTGTCGGACTTGGCCTGTTTGCGCACCCGTTCTAAGCGCCGCTCGATCTGGGCCAGATCCGCCAGGGCCAGCTCCAGGTTAATCACGCCCATGTCTCGCACCGGATCCACGGAGCCGGCCACATGCACGATGTTCTCATCTTTGAAGCAGCGCACCACATGTACGATGGCGTCCACCTGGCGGATGTGGGAGAGAAATTGGTTGCCCAGCCCCTCGCCTTTGCTGGCGCCGGCCACCAGGCCAGCAATGTCAACAAACTCAATCTGGGCGGGGACGATTGCCGCCGAGCCGCTGATCTTGGCCAGCACCTGCAGGCGTTCATCCGGCACTGCCACCCGTCCTATGTTGGGCTCAATGGTGCAAAAAGGGAAGTTGGCCGCCTCGGCCTTGGCATTTTCGCAGAGGGCGTTAAATAGAGTCGATTTGCCCACATTGGGCAGGCCAACAATTCCAGCTCTGAGCATCGAGATCGCGGAAGAAAAACTAGGGTAATGGAAAGGGATCCGTTGCGAAACTTTAAGGTCGCTATTTTGACGTTAGCATTTGTCGCCTCTGGCTGCTGCGTTTACCAAGAGGGCGGCTCTGCGGCAAGCTGGGCAAGGTTTTTGGAGTTGCCCTCAGACCCGCTCCAAAAAGGCCACCCCCTCTACATGGCCTGTTTGGGGAAAGAAGTCGGCCGCTCGCCATTGGGTTAGGCGGTAGGATCCCTCGGCCATGAGAATTTGCAGGTCGCGCGCCAAGGTGGCAGGGTGACAGCTAATGTAGACAAGGCGCTGGGGTTGTCGCTGCTTTAGGATCTCGAGTACCTGCCGCTCGCAGCCGCGCCGCGGCGGATCCAACACCACAATATCGGCAGGAGGCAGAGTTGGCAAAACCGTTTCCACTGCGCCCTGGAAAAATTGGGCCGAGGGGATGCCGTTGAACTGGGCATTGTAGCGGGCCTGGGCCACCGCCGCCGGCAGGACTTCCACCCCTATCGCCCGTTTGGCCCGCCGGGCCAAGAGCAGGGTTAGGGTGCCGATGCCGCAGTAGGCGTCCAGGACGATCTCCTCGCCGCGCAGCTGGAGCTGATCCACTATCCAGGTAAAAAAGGCCTCCGCCTGCTCCGTGTTGACTTGAAAGAAGGAGGTGCTGTCAATCCAAAAGGAAAGACCGGCCAATTCTTCCCGCAGGGATCCCCGCCCGGCAATCACCTCCGTTTGCGGGCCAAAGATGGTGTTGGTGCGGGCCGGGTTGAGGTTGAGACAAACCCCCACCAGGTCGGGGTAGCACTGCATCCAGCGCTTGGCCCACCTTTCTAGGTGGGGCAGGTCGCGGCTGCAACTGACCAAGGTGAGGAGCACCTCGCGGGTGCGGCGACCAATGCGCAAGCCCAAGTGACGCAGATGGCCCTGGTGGCGGCTTTCGTCGTAGACGCTCCAGCCGGCCTCCTGCAGATCCCGCTTAATTTCCCGCAAGAACACATCCAGCCGCTCGTCCTGCACAGGGCACTGGTTGAGGTTCACCAGGCGGTGGCTGCCCGGTCGGTAGTAGCCCATGCGCAGCGGCTGGCCCTCTGCTTTGGCAATGGGGTAGGTGACCTTATTGCGGTAGCGCAGCGGCTGCGGGGATCCCAAAATCGGGACAGGCTCCGGCAGAGTAAGACCGCCAATTCGTTCCAGCGCATCCCTGAGGATCTGCTGCTTGGTAACCAATTGCTGAGCGTAGCTGACGTGCTGCCACTGACAGCCACCGCACTTGTCCGCCACAATGCAGGCCGGCCGCACCCGCTGCGGCGAGGGAGCTATGAGGGAGCGAATTCGCCCGACCAGATAGTTGCGCTTGATCTCAGTTATCTGAGCCACCACGCGATCCCCTGGCACCGCTTGGGCGACAAACACCACCCGACCCCGCCCGTGGCCAAGCGTATGGGCAATGCCATCGCCCTCAGGGGTTAGGTCGGTGATCTCCAGGGATAGGAGATCCCCCGGCTTGATGGGATCAGGGGCCAGAGAAGGGATTGGCTGCTCCATGGAAAAAGGTGGTTGACGTTCTCCCCAGCCCTATTCGCGCAAGCGGGACAGAGTCCTCAGGGCGGGGCCTGCGCCGCCAAAGTTTTGGTCAATCGAAATCGGGTGAGACCATCCAAAGCTAAACTCGATACGTAAGAAAATCCGGCAACCGAAACAGAGTAATCCCAGAAAACCCAAGGGAGGAACTCTATTGTGGCATTGACCGGGGTGCCTGGGGATCCGCCGGAACCCTCTTTGCCTGGCTGCAGCGGAGCTCGAGGCTGGCCCCCCAAGCTGCGCCCAAGAGCAAGGTGATCAACAGGTGAAGGCGGCCATCCAAGATCACCACATCCAAAAGCCCCGCAGCAAAAAACGCCGTCAAGGCCAGTAAAACTCCCAAGAGGATCTCGTCTTGGGAGCAACGCCAGGCTCGCCAGCCCCGCGCCAAGATCCAACCCCAAAGGGCCAAGTAGCCCAGCAGCAGAGGGATCCCGCCTTCTGCCGCCAGATGGAGGTACAAGTTGTGGCAGTGGCCCAGCAGCTCTGGCGGATCCTGGGCATTGTAGAGGGCAGGAAAGCTCTGCCAGCCCCAGCCGGTCAGGGGCCGCTCCCACACCATCTGCAGGGCAAAGCGCCAGGCATCGAGGCGGTTGGCCGTCGAGCTGAAATAGGGGGCCTGGGGGTCAAAGGTGTCTGCCAACCGGCTCCAGATCAAGGAAGGGACAACCGCCCGCCAGCCGGGCCAGTCCAAAGCAGCGGCCAAGCCGGCTAATCCCAAGCCGGCCAGGAAGGCGAGCCCCCACCAGCAGCGCCGCAGGGCCAGCCCAATCAGTAGCGCCAGCCCCCCTGCCCCCCAGCCGTTGCGGGAGGCTGTCAGCAGCAACAGCAGGGATCCTAACCCCAGCAGCGCCGCCAGCCCTGCTCTGGTGGGGTGAGATTGAGTTGCCCCCCACAGCCCCGCCGCCAAGCCCAGATGGATCACAAGATAAATGGCCAGGAGATTGGGGGAGGTGAAGGCTGCCGCCGGGCGCTCCCCACCGGCCACGCCCGTAATCCAGAGCGGCCCCAAGAAGAGATGCCCCTGCCACCCCCACAGCACTTCTCCCCAGCCCAAGAGCAGCATCAGGCCACTGCCCAGCACCAACACCTGCGCCAGGCAGCGGCGGCTGAGGGGATCCCTCAGCGCTGCAGCAAAGGCCGGCAGCATCAGGAGAAAAGGCCAGTAGTTGAACATCCCCGGCAAGCTCAGCCGCCAGTCCTCCCCCAGCAGCGCTGTCACCACCACCGCCAGGCTCAGCAGGCCCGCCAGCCAAAAGCCGGGATCCCGCCGGATTTGCTGCCAGTAGCGGCCATAGCTTTGCACCGTCCCCACCACCGCCAGCAACAGACTAGGGGCCAGGTTGACCGGGATCAGCGCCGCCGAGCCCAACAGCCAGCCCTGGAGCTGCCAAGGCCGGGGGGACGGCGGCAGGTCTTTAGAGGCAACTGAGGCAGAAAAATTACTCATCGTCGAGGGGGATCCCCGCTCGTACCCGCCCCTGGCCAAAGTAGCGGCCAAACTGCAGCTCGTACACCTCATCTTCATCTTGCGTTTCCACCCACAGCTCGGAGCGGGCATAGCCCACGCACAGCAGCCCGTAGCCCTGCTCCTTCAGCTCCCGCGAGATCCCCATTGCCTCCGGCTGGTAGAGGGATCCCTGCCGGATCCGCACCGCACAGGTGGTGCAGGCGCCGTTGCGACAGGCAAAGGGAAGCTGGATCCCTTGGGCTTCGGCAGCCTCCAGGATGTATTGGTCGGCAGGCACCTGGATGAAGTAGTGGGCGTCTTTCTGGCGGTCGTGGATGTGAACCGGGTAGGAATGCATGGAGAAGAAGGGCCTTTTCCCCCGATGAGGAGACTTCTCCATGATCCCACAAGATTTGAGTGGAGTTGGGCTACTGCCCAGCTCCATAGGATAAGCTGAAGGCAGGGCCCCCAGGAGAGCAGCCTATGCTAGAAACTCCCAATTCCCCCATGCCCTCAGTGGAAAAACTGCCAGCTACCTTCTCGGCTGAAGTTTTTAACAAGCTCATCGAGAGCAATACTGAAACTCGTCCCTGGGGCAGCTTTACGGTGCTGGACGAGGGCCCCGGCTACAAGATCAAGCGGATTGTGGTGCTGCCCAAGCATCGCCTCAGCCTGCAGATGCACTACCACCGCAGCGAACACTGGATCGTCGTGGCCGGCACCGCCAAAGTGACCTGCGGCAATGAAGAGCGGCTGATCACCACCAACCAGTCCACCTACGTGCCCCCCTGCACCAAGCACCGCCTGGAAAACCCCGGCGTCATCCCCCTGGTGATCATCGAAGTGCAAAACGGCCAGTACCTGGGCGAAGACGACATTATCCGCTTCAGCGACGACTACGCCCGCGCCGACAGCGGGCAGTCGACCTCATCCTGAGCCCGTCCTAGAAGGGGAAAACGGTCATCAGCAGCAAGGCGGCCATCAAGCCCAGCGCCACCTGCACCGCCTGTCCAAAGGCCGGATGGCTGGTCACCACTTCGCCATAGCGGCTCTGGAAGCGGGACAGATCCAGGTAGGGAGCTATCCCCCGCCGGAACCATCCCACCACCGTCCCTTCTTGACCCACCAGCCTGCCTGCCCGGCTGGCCCCAAACAGGAAGTTGCCCAGCGGCCCAAACCGAGAAACATAGCGCAAGAAAATCATCCCCGTCTCATCCTGGAACTTGAGATCGGAGCCGAAGCGATAGCCCGCATCCCCCCGCCCGATCACCCGCCCCTCTAGCTGCATCGGCAAGCCGCGCAAGGGGCTGGCGTAGGGGTTGCTCATGGCCTTCAACACCGTCAATGCCGGCGGGTTTTCCAAGCTGGGGTACATCACCGTCATCTTCAGCAGCAGGCCCAAGCTGGCTCCCGCCAGAACCAGGCCGGCAAACATGCCGTAAGACCCCGCCTGCAGAGCGGGGATCCCAAGCACCATCCCCAAGATCGCCCCCAGCCACTCGGCGTTTAACAAAACCACGTCCAGAAGAAAATTGCCGTAGAGCTGCTGGCGGTTGAGCTGCTTGCCCTGGGCCACCACGCTGGCCATGTCGAACTCCACCGGCAGATCCAGTTGTTCGGCATAGGTGCCCAGCGCCCGCACCCGCTTGCCGGTGAGGGGATGGGTGGAGTTCAGCTCCATCCACCCGGCCCAAGGGTTAAACAGATCCCACAAAAACACCCTGCCCACCTGGCTGGGATCCGCGGCCACCCGGTAGGCTGTCCCCGCCATCACCGCCGCCTTGGCATCGTAGATCCCCAAGGCCCGTGTGCCTTCCAGCAGGCGAGCGCTGCGCTGTCGGGTTTCCTCATCCTGTTGCCGCTCCCCTTCTTGCACAATGCCAAAGGCTATTTTCACCAGAGCCCGCGAGAGGGCATTGGGGTTGCCGGTGATTTCGGCGGCAAAGTGATCGGCAAAGTACTCCCGCACCCGCGACAGGTACAGCACCAAGTAGGAGCCGGCCACGTAGAAAAAGTAGGCGACCAGAGCCAAGGAACCTATGTTTTTGCCCCCTCTGCGGTCTCGGCGCGTGTCGCGCAGGTAGACGTAGAGGAGGTAGAGAATCTGCACCAACGTGGAAGCCAGGGTCATGACAGCAAAATCCCAGTGGATCACATGCCCCAGCTCGTGGGCATAGACCGTGGCCACCTCCTCATCTTCCAAGTAGGTGAACAACCCTTCGCTGACGACGATGCGGGCCGTATCCGGCAGGCTGCCATAGGTAAAAGCAGTAGGGTTTTGGTCGCGGATCAAGCCCAGCTTCGGCTGCTTCAGCTTGTACTGGCGACAGACGCGGGCGATCACCTCCGCGCTCTCTGGGCTGCGACGCCCAATTTCCCCCAAGCTCACCCACTGGGTGCTGTAGAGGCTGTGCTGGATCCAGTCCATCAACCAGGGAGACAAAAAGAAAATTAGGGCGTTGAAGGCCAGGGTGAGCAGAACGGCGGAAAGAAAAGAGCCAAAAGAGAACCCCCCTTCCAAGGTGCCGAAAACGGCCAGGGCCAACACAAACACCATGCCGAACAACAGGCTCAGGGTCACGCCGGCGGCCAGAGTGAGGTTGCCAGCAAAGCTGGCCAAAACCAGCGAGACCCCTGTCTGAGGAGCGCGGTACCGGCGTCGGGTCTGACCGGTTCTGAGATTGGAGGTGGCGGGATCCAAGTCGGCCAAGGCGCGGCTGGGGTTGAAGCAATAGCGGCTCAGCCAAACGCTCAACAGGCGCAGCTCGTGGGGATTGAGGCTTTTCAAGGGCTCTAGCCACAGGGCCGCATCCACCGACAGCATTGCCGTCGAGACAGCACCGGGGTTGCAGAACAAGGTGGGCAACAGGGGCAGCACTTCTTCCTTTTGCCCAGCGGTGAGGTTATGAAAACCCAAGACCGCCTGGCGCACCACGCTGGAGGGTTGAGGCAGGTCAGCGGTGAGCAACTGGCGGTCTTGGACAAAGCAATAGCGGCTGAGATCTGGACTGTCGGCGGGATCCCCCCTGCCCGTCGCCGCTTCCGGAGCCAGCCTCACCTGAGTTTTCCAGTTGGCCTGCTGTTGGCCGATGGGGCGGCTGTAGAGAGCCAAGCGCTTGACTTGGGGATAGCGGCTGGGAATTGCCTTCTGGAACCAGGCCGTCAGCCTCTCATGGTCGAGAGCAACGTGAGCAGGGTGGTTGATCATGATCACCAAAGCGTAATCCCCAGGACTGCTTTGGAGGGGCTGGGCCTTCACCTGAACTCTCAGACGCAGGTCTGCCAGAGCTTGCTCTAGCCACTGCGCCAATTCCTGCTCGTTCATGGCCGTCTCCCGGAGGGGGTAGGGTAAGCTGAGCTATTGCTTCAATTGCCAATGGCTTTCGACTTTACAGCGGCTATTCTGGCATTTTCTCTACCAAGGGATCCCCATCTCCCCCCAAACCCAGTACAGAACGCCCAGGGCAAGCATTTATCCAGGAGCTGAGCTGCAGAAATTGTTTGGCTACAAGATCGAGCGCTGTCCCTCCGGGCTGATGCCGATGATGGTGAGCTGGCAATCCAGCACTTTAAAGCCGTACTTTTCAGCCACCTTCTGGCTGATATTCAGGATGGCGTTGTTTTTGAACTCAATGACCTTGTTGGTCTTGACGCACACCAAATGGTGGTGGTGGTGGGGGGCCGGCTGGTTGATCTCGTAATGCTTGTGGCCTTCGGTCAGTTCCAGCTCGCGCAAAATGCCCATGCGCGCCATCAGCTTGACGGTGCGATAGATGGTGGAAAGGCTGATGTTGTGGCCTTCTTCCCGCAGCTTTTTGTGCAGCTCCTCGGCGCTCAGGTGAGTCCCCTCAGGCAAGTTTTGAAAGGTCTGGAGGATGATTTCCCGCTGCCGAGTGGCTCGCCAGCCTTTGGCATTTAGCTCCGCTTTGAAGGCTTCTTCCGTGTAGACCATGATGCCCCCCTCCGCTGTTGGGCAACGTCGCCGTAACAGTCAATAAGTTCTGTAATTGATAATAGCCTCATTTAAGTAAGATAGCGCCACTGACTTTCGGCTGCCAAAGGGATCCTGTTGCCTTCTTGAGAAGCAACGGCAGCGCCTGGGCCGGCAGAAGAAGGGGTGCGGGAAACCGGATCCCGCGTCTATTGGAAATGAGCTAGCCTACAGGGTATGCCCAGGTGGCCTTATAGTTCGAGTGAGTCTGGGCTAACATAACTCGGGAAAAGGCCCGCGGCATCCCGGCGGCGTTGCTAAGCGTAGTCAATACGGGAAGGGAAAACAAAGATGCGGTTTGAGCAGCCCAAAACCTATTCCATTTCTCTAACCGGCTGGGGCTTCTGGCTGGGATCCCTGGCCTTGGCAGCTTTGCTGACCCGTGTCGGGCTGGGGTGGCTGGTCGCCGGGTTGGTGGCTCTGTTGCTGTTCTTGCTCTCTCTGCCGGTGCTGGTGCTGCTGGCCTTTCGCTGGTGGGCGCGCCGCTGGATCGCCACGGATCGCTGCCCGGTGTGTGGGTCCGAGTCTCAGGCCATCGAGGGCAGCCGCTTCTTTTGCCCCAGTTGTGGCGAGCCGCTGTTTGTTGCCGATGGCCATTTTTATCGGCAAACGCCCCCCGGCACCATCGACGTGGAGCCGCTAGAAGAAAGCGGCTGGGAGTTGCCAAGCTGAGGGCTCCGCTCTGGGGGTGGGTTGGCGTTTTTAGAGGGCATTTTGGGTGAAAAGTGCTCCGCAACGCTATTGCCAACGACAGCGGCCGGGCTGGCGGCTGGTTGCGATCTGGGGGGGGACGCTCTCGGCGGCGTTCCTTCTGCTGAGCTCAGCTCAGGCGACGGCGCAGGGATCCCTGCAACCTCAGGTGGAGACCTACCTGGCCCAGTTGAGCGGCCGCGGCTTTGCTTCCACGGCCCAGGGGGTTTGGCTGCAGAGGGGCGACGAGGTTTTGGGGCAACATCAGGGATCCAAGGCTTTGCCGGCGGCCTCCCTGACCAAGGTGGCCACCACCCTGGCTGCTCTGCAGCAGTTTGGCCCGCACCACCGCTTTGTGACCACCTACTTGGCAACCGGTTCGCTGGGAACGGACGGAGTTTTGCAGGGCGATCTCTGGGTGCTGGGGGGGGAGGATCCCTTCTTTGTCTGGGAGGAAGCCTTCGCGGTGGGGAACGCCCTCAACGCCCAGGGGATCCGCCAGGTGCGCGGGGATCTGGTGGTGGTGGGCCGCTTCTACATGAACTTTTCCCGGGATGGGGCCCGTTCGGGATCCCTGCTGCGCCAGGGGCTGGATGCCCGCCTCTGGCCCCCGGAAGCCCAGGCGCAATTCCAGACCTTGCCCCCCGGCACCCCCAGGCCGCAGGTGGAGATTTTGGGGTCGGTGCGAGTTGCCCAGCAGATCCCTTCGGAGGCCCAGGTCTTGCTCAGGCATGAGTCGCCTCCCCTCATTCACCTGCTCAAGCTGATGAACCTCTACAGCAACAATGCCATGGCCGAGATGCTGGCAGAGGCGGTGGGAGGAGCGGCCCAGGTTGCCCAAATAGCCCGCGCTGCAGCAGGGATCCCGGCAGAAGAGCTGCACCTGATCAACGGCTCGGGATTGGGGGTGGAAAACCGCATCTCCCCGCGGGCCAATGTAGCCATGTTGCGGGCAACCCAGGCGTTGCTGGAAGAGCGCGGCTTGTCGCTGGCGGATGCCTTTGCCGTCGTCGGCCAGGATGTGGGCGTGCTGGAGCGGCGGCTTCTGCCGGGGATCTTGATCGCCAAGTCGGGCACCCTGAGCGGCGTCAGCACCTTGGCGGGCGTGTTGCCAACTGAGCGGGGCGATATCTGGTTTGCCGTCATGAACGGCGGGGCCAACTTGGCCGACTTGCGCACCTGGCAGGGAGAGTTTCTCAGCCGGCTCCAGTCCCGCTGGGGATCCCCCGCCGCCTTGCCCGAGCGCTGGCTGCCTCGTCCCTTAGATACGAGATCCCGCAGGGAGTCGAGCCCTCGCCTTTGACGGTTTGCCTGGGAGGGGTCGCCTCAGCAGCAAAGCGCCTGGGGATGGCAAACCCTCGCAAGCCGGTTTCAATTCAGCCAGAAGCCGCAGGAGCCCCGCCCCCCAGTCCCCCCGTGTACGGGGGGATATAGGGGGGATTGAGGGGGCAGTCGGAGTCGGGTAGTTTACAGCCCTTCTCCGGAGAGGGTTGCGGCGATGGGGCGTACAGGAATCGAACCTGTGTAAGGCAAATTATGAGTTTGCTGCCTAAACCGCTCGGCCAACGCCCCTTCTTCTTCTACTTTTTACTCTAGCGCCCTTGTTCTTTCCAGAACCGGTGAAAAAGAGCCCCGCTACAGGATAAGCTGCATGTCGGTGGTTAGCGGACAGCAGAGACCATGGCATCAGCGCGTTCCTGGCAGAGGCAACTGGCTTTAGGCTTGGGGCTGACTGCCTTATCCTTGGTTCTCGGTTTGGTTTTTTGGGCCGTTGGGCAGCACTATCTCCCCTGGAACGAAGCCGCCTCTGTGGACTGGCAACCCACCGGCCAGAACCTGGCTCTGTCTCCTGCCCTGGAAGCGCAGACGGTGCCGTCCCCCCCTGAAGCGCCTTCCGCCGTCAACAACCCGCCAGAGGGATCCCCGCTACAGCTCTGGCTTGTTACCTTTTTAACCGTGTTTGTGGCGGAGATGGGCGATAAGACTCAGTTGGCCACCTTGCTCATAAGCGCCCAGTCCAAGTCTCCCTGGGCGATCTTTTTCGGCTCTGCCAGCGCCCTGGTGACCGCCAGTTTGCTCAGCGTAGCCTTAGGGGGATCCCTGGGGCAGGTGATCCCGGCAGCCTGGCTAGAATGGTTGGCTGGCCTCGGCTTCCTGGCAATCGGGAGCTATGTTCTCTGGCGAGAATGGCAAGGGAAGCGTGAGCCCTCTGGAGGAACCGAGGATGGCCTGCCAGGGAAAATTGACACTCCCACCCAGGGGATTCTTACGCAGCCCAAAATGGACTCGCGAAGGCGCTGTCAAGACGCCCCTAGACAGTCCTTTGAGGCATAACCTCAAAGTTCTGCTTACTTCGGACTTAAGTTCCTCCAGGTTAGTTATTGCCGCGCGGGTTTTGCACCGCAGTAGGTTGTTTTCCTGGAGAAGCTCTGTACTAACTATAACAAAGAAGCAACTAAAGTTGCTCAAGGGCTTTTCCGCCGCGTACTAAAGTACGGGGCTATCAAGCTATCCTTTTGTGTAGCGCGGCTCGCAGTTGCATTCTATCTTCTGGGGTGGCACGGCGTCGTTGAACCAAAGCGCGAGGGTCTGTATCTCTGTTAAGCAAGCATGAACTTTTTTAACGATCCGGATAGCGGCTGCTGAGAGGAGAACTGAGGCCCCGTAGAATGAATCCCAAAATTCCAGCCAGGATCTTCGGACATGGATTACATTCGCACCTTTAACGACGATCCCTGCGAGGGCCATCTTTCAACGCCCATCAGTGACTCTCCTCTCACCCGTCTGTTTATCAACAACCTCCCCATTAACCGGCCTGGCCTATCGCCGCTGTTGCGAGGGCTGGAGATTGGGTTGGCGCATGGCTATTTTTTGGTGGGGCCAGAAATCGTGGTGGGCCCGCTGCGCGACTATCCTGAGGCAGCCAATTTGGGCGGGCTGGTCACGGCGATGGCGATTGTGCTGCTGGGAACCGCCTGTATGTCCGCCTATGGCAGCGTTACCTTTGGAAACAAGCCGGAAACGCCGGGCGCCAATCCTCTATCTACGGCCCGTGGCTGGGGGGATCTGACAGCAGGATTTTTCTTGGGAGGTATGGGTGGCGTGTTTGCTGCCTACTTCTTGTTGGAGAACTTTGCCGGGATCGACGCCATCTTTCGAGGGTTGGTGAATTAAGGTTAATTGAGTTGTCAAACTTGTCAAGGCACTGGAGAGGAGCAAGATCATGACCGGTTCTTACGCTGCTGCTTATCTTCCTTGGATTTTCGTCCCCATTGTCGGTTGGCTGCTGCCGGCAGTAACCATGGCTGTGCTCTTTTTGTACATTGAGCGCGACTAACTGGTTCTCATCTCAATGGGTTTCGGAAGAGGGATCCCTAGCTAGACAAGGGATCCCTCCCTTTTTGGCACAGCGGCTGTTTCTGGACGCGCTGCCGTCTTGCCTGGGGCAGTACCCGACCAAGGTTGGGTCTTCTTGCTTTTGGGAAAGGGGAACTTCCAAAGGACTTTAGAGTGGAGCAGGATCCGGCGAGCTGATCCCATACCAACAAGGAAAAGGGCAGCTTGCGCAACCCCCTTTCAACTTTTAACGAGAAGAAGAAGTCGATGGCCAGCCTTACAGCCTTTTAATTTAAAATAGGGTACAGGTATTCAAGAGGAAGGAGAGAAAG